>NZ_JBHVJC010000014.1:0-203655 GCF_042799315.1 Streptomyces sp. NPDC057702
GCGGTGGCCTGGGCCACCGCCGCCCCGCGGCGCGTCTCGCGCCCTTCCCGGCCGGGCGCGCTCAGCCGGCCAGCACCGCCAGCGCCCGGTCCACGTCCGCCTCGGTGTTGTACAGGTGGAACGCGGCCCGCAGATAGCCGGCCCGGCTGGAGACCAGCACGTCCGCCGAGGCCAGCCGCTCCGCCGCGTGCCCCAGCCCCGCCACGGCCACGATCGCCGAACCCGGGGCCGCGACCGGCTCGTGCCCGAGGGCCGCGAGCCCGGTGCGGAAGCGGTCGGCCAGGGCCGCGTTGTGCACACCGATCCGCTCCGGCCCGATCCGCTCGATCAGCGCCAACGAGTGCCGGGCCGCGCTGTACGCCAGGAGGCCGGGGCTCTCGTCGAAGCGCCGCGCCGAGTCGGCGAGTTGGCCGATGGGCCCGTAGCACGAGTCGTACGGCACCTCGCCCGCGACCCAGCCGGCGAAGATCGGCGTCAGGTGCGTCCGGTCGCGCGGGGTGACCAGGAACGTCGCGCCGCGCGGGGTGAGCAGCCACTTGTAGCTCACCGTGGCCAGGTAGTCGAAGTCGTCCGCGCGCAGCGGCAGCCAGCCCACGGCCTGACTGGCGTCGACGAAGGTGCGGGCGCCGTGCGCGCGGGCCGCGTCCCGGATCGCGGCCAGGTCGGCGATCCGCCCGTCGGCCGACTGCACGGCGCTGACGGCCACCAGATCGGTACCGGGCCGCACCGCGTCGGCCAGCTCGGTCAGCGCGACGACGCGCAGCTTCAGATCGGCCCGCACGGCGAACGGGTTGACCAGCGAGCTGAAGTCGCCGTCCGCGACGAGCACTTCCGCGCCCGCCGGCAGCGAGGTGGCAACCAGTCCCGCGTACACCGCGACCGAGGCGCCGGCCGCCACCCGGTCGACGCCGACACCGACCAGCCGGGCGAAGAGTTCGCGGGCCTCCTGGACGGCCTCGAAACCCTCCCGCACGTACGGTCGCCCGACGCTGTACTCGTCGATGGCGGTGCGTACGGCGTCGGCGGCGTCCCGGGGCAGGACGCCGAGGGAGGCGGTGTTGAGATAGGTGGTCTCCGCCGCGAACTGCTCGCGGACCGTGGGCTGCGTCGCCAGGCTCTCCATGACCTCACTATGCGGGGCGCACGCCCGGCGCGTCCATGCCGCATCCGCCCTCCCGTACGCCGCGTGACCTGGCGTGACCGGCCATCGCGCGTCCCGCGCGGCGGTGCGGGCGGGCGGTGGTCAGCCGCGCGGGGCGACGTGTCCGTCCACGCGCCGGGGCAGGCCGAGCGGGTTGTGCGGGCGCAGTTCGGGCGGGAGCAGGGCGGGCGGGGTGTCCTGGTAGACGACCGGGCGCAGCCAGCGGTCGATGGCCGCGCTGCCCACCGAGGTGGTGGTGGAGGTCGTCGCCGGGTAGGGGCCGCCGTGGTGCTGGGCCGGGGCGACGGCCACGCCGGTGGGCCAGCCGTTGACCAGCAGCCGCCCGGCCAACGGAGTGAGCTGTTCCAGGAGTCGGGCGGCGCGGCGCTGGGCGGCGGACACCGCACGGTCAGTCCCGGCGTCCGGCGTCCCGGCCTCGGGGGCCACCGCCTCGGCCGGCGGCGGGAGCGTTCCGCACTCGGCGGCGCTGAGCTGCGCGGTGGCGGTGAGGTAGCCGGGCAGGCGGGCCAGCACCGCGCTGATCTCGTCCTCCTCCGCGTACCGGGCCACCACGGTGAGGGGGCCGAAGCACTCCTCGAGGAGCAGGTCGTGCGGGCCCTCGGCGGCCAGTCGGGCGGCGGGCACGGTGAGCACCCCGGCCCGCACCGTGCCGTCGGCCGAGCTCGGCCCGGCCCCGGCGGCGGGCGCCGGCGCACCCTCGTCGGCCGCGCCCCGCACCTCGGCCAGCGCGGCGCGCTCACGCACCCCCGCCAGGAAGGCGTCCCGCATCCGGGCGTCGAGCAGGACGCCGGGCGGGGTGGCCCCGACCGCCTCGGCCAGGCTGGCCAACACCCGGTCGCCGGCCTCGCTCGCGGGTGCGAGCACCAGGCCGGGTTTGACGCAGAACTGGCCGACGCCGAGCGTCATCGAGCCCGCGAGCCCCTTGCCGATGTCCTCCGCCCGCTCCACCGCCGCCGCCTCGGTGATCACGACGGGGTTGAGGCTGCCGAGCTCACCGTAGAAGGGGATCGGGTGCGGGCGGGCGGCGGCGGCGTCGTACAGCGCTCGGCCGCCCCGCACGGAGCCGGTGAACCCGGCGGCCCGCACCAGCGGGTGGTTGATCAGGGCGACCCCGGCGTCGAAGCCGTGCACCAGACCGACCACCTCGGCGGGCAGCCCGGTGCGCTCGGCGGCGCGGCGCAGCAGCGCGGCGCACAGCTCGGAGGTGGCGGGGTGGTCCGGATGGGCCTTGACGACGACGGGGCAGCCGGCGGCCAGCGCGCTGGCGGTGTCGCCGCCCGGCACGGAGAAGGCCAGCGGGAAGTTGCTGGCGCTGTAGACGGCGACGACGCCGAGCGGCAGCTTGTAGCGGCGCAGGTCGGGGCGGGGCGGGGTGAGCGCGGCGTCGGCGTGGTCGATGGTCACGTCGAGGTAGCCGCCCTCGTCCACGACGTCGGCGAAGGCACGCAACTGGTAGGCGGTACGAGCCAGCTCGCCGGTCAGTCGCGCGGTGCCGAGCGCGGTCTCCGCGTCGGCGACGGCCACCACGGCCGTGCCCTGCGCGGTCAGCAGGTCGGCGGCGGCGCGCAGGAACGCGGCCCTGGTCTTTCGGTCGGCGAGCGCTGCGCGGGCCGCGTGCGCGGCGGCGACCGCCCGGTCCACGGCGGCGGCGTCCGCCTCGTCGGCCACCCGCTCCCGCCGCTGCCCGGTGCGCGGGTCGACGCTCCACACTGCTGGCACGGCAGGCCCTCCCTCGCGCGTACACGCCTGGTCCCGGGTGTCCCGCCCGGCCGAACGCGCACCGTGACAGTGCGTCTGCGGGGACTCTAGGACCGCCGATTCGAGGGGGTCAAGGGTGCGGGAGGCGGGGCCCTCGCGGGCCGGGCGGCGGCTGCCGGCGGGCCGGGACGCCGCCCGGGGCGAGCCCGCGCCGGTGCGGCCTAGGTCGCCGTCAGACCGCGCTGCGCCAGGGCACGGACAGCCAGCTCGCGCGCCAGCCGTACCGGCTCGTCCACCACGGCCAGCCCGCCGAGCACCATGGCCCCCTCGTACAACAACACCAGTTCGTCGGCCAGCCGCTCCGGGTCCGCCGCCGGCGTCGCGCGACACAGTGCGCGCAGGTAGTCGCGGAGCCAGCGCTTCTGCTCGATGACGGCCAGGTGTCCCGGGTGGGTGGGGTCGGGCAGTTCGGCCGCCGCGTTGACGAAGGCGCAGCCGCGCGGGTTCTCACGGCGCGTCCACACCTCCAGCGCGTCGAAGGTGGCCACCACCCGCGCGGTGCCCGCGGCCTCCCCGGCGGAGCGCCCCGCCTCCTCGACGCGGGCCGTCAGCCAGCCGCGCCAGCGCTCGTCTCGTTCCCGCAGGTACGCCGCGACCAGGGCGTCCTTCGAGCCGAACCGGTCGTAGAGCGTCTTCTTGGTGACCCCCGCGCGCTGGGCGATGAGATCGACGCCGACCGCGTTGATGCCCTGCCCGTAGAACAGTTCGGCCGCCGCGTCGAGCACCCGCCGCGCACCGGGCGTCAGCGCCCGCCGCGCCGGTGCCCCCGTCGCCTCGCCGTCTCCCATGCCACTCGCCTCCCGCTCACGCACCACAGCTGGTCGCCGGCCCGGCCCCGCTCCGGATCGTGGGTCGCGATCACGCCCCACGACTTGACGGTAAACCGATCTGTTTAGTGTAGTGGGGGCGGCAGGTAAACAGATCGGTTTACTTCCGGGTGCCGGGCGTCCTCCCGCGCGCCCACGACCCGAAGGAGCGGACACCCCATGCCCATGCCCAGCGCGATCGGCTCGGCGGCACTGGCCAGTGGCCTGGTGGTGATGTGGAGCTCGGGCTTCGTCGGCGCCGAGCTCGGCACCCGCCACGCCCCCGCGGACACCCTGCTGATGTGGCGGTTCGTCGCCGCCGCCGCGCTCCTCGGCGTGGCCTGGCTGGTCGTACGCCGCCGTCGGCTGCCCGCCCGCGCGCTGGCCGAGCAGGCGCTGATCGGACTGCTCTCCCAGGGCTGCTACGTCGGCCCCGTCGTGTGGGCCGTCGGACTCGGCGTGCCGACGGGCACCTGCGCGCTCATCGCGGCCCTCCAGCCGCTCGCCGCCGGGGCGCTGGCCGGCCGGCTGCTCGGCGAGCGGGTGCGCGGGCGACAGTGGGCGGGGCTCGGCGTGGGGCTGGTCGGCGTCGCGCTGGTCGTGCGCGGCGACCTCGCCGGCGCGACGGCCCCCGGCTGGGCGTACGCCCTGCCGTTCGCGGGCATGGCGGCGCTGCTGGCCGCCAGCTTCCTCGAACGCCGGGCCCACGCGCCGCTCTCGCCCACCGACGCGCTGCCCGTGCACTGCCTGACCAGCGCGCTGCTCTTCTCCGCCGTCGCCGGGACCACCGGGCACGCCGACGCGCCCGCCACGGGCGCCTTCTGGCTGGCCGTCGGCTGGGTCGTGCTGCTGTCCACCGTCGGCGGCTACGGCTTCTACTGGCTGAGCCTGCGCCGTGACGGCGTCACCCGTACCAGCGCGCTCATCTACCTCACCCCGCCGACGACGGCGGTGTGGGCGTACGTGATGTGGGGCACCCGGGTCGGCACGCTGGGCCTGCTGGGCATGGCGGTCTGCGTGGCCGGGGTGGCGGCGGCCACGATCGGCCGCCGGCCCCGGCCCATCGCCGCCCGGCCCCTGGACGCGGGGGCCGACGCCCACGCGGCGGACCCGGACGCGGGCCCCGGGCCAGGTGTCGGCCCCGGTGGCGCGGCGGACCCGGTCAGGTTCCCGGGTCGGCCGAGCGCCACCGCTCGGTGCGGAGCCGGAAGGTGACGAGATCCGACGCGTGGGCCAGCATCCGCGCCACGTACTCCGCGACCCGCTCCGGCGGCAGGTACCGGGCCGTGATCGCGGACAGTTCCTCTTCCGTGGCCGGCTCCACGGCGACCACCGGCCCCTCGACGGTGACGTACCGGTACGTCGGCTCGGTGCGCTGCACCAGCAGCGAGAAGCGGCCCGCCGTCGTGATCAGTCGGGCCTTGCGCGAGCCGCGCTCGGTCATCACCCGTACGTCGCCTCCGGGTTCGTACGCGTACCAGACCGGCACGTTCAACGGCGCGCGGTCGACCTCGGCGACGGCCAGGGCCGCCACGTGCGGTTCGGCGAGAAAGCTCTGGCGCTCTGCCACGGACAGGGGCATCCGCGTCCTCCTTACCTGGGTGTGGGGGCGCGCCCCCACGTCACCGCGCTCGCGTGGGGGCGCGCTCTCACACGGGTGCGTGATCGCGTGGGCGGGGCCCGCGCCGCCGACCGGTCGGTGGGCCGTGCGGGACGGGGCGTGCCGGCGGGTCGGCTGACGGTGTGTTCGCCCCGGTGCGCGGCGGGCCGAGGCGAACACCGAGGCCAGCGCGCTACCCGGGGCGACTATTTCCACCGCCGACCACCGAGGGCGAGATCGAGCCACCACCGGACCCGCCGGGGCGGGCGGGAGCCGGACCGCGCGCGGCGGGTCCCGCCCGCGCGCCGGGCGGGGTCTGGCGGCGACCGTGCGGCGGGGCGGACCACGTCCGGGCGGTGCGGGCGGACCACGCCCGTGGGGTGGGCCGGACGCGCTGGTCAAGGAACCGTAAAGCGCGCCCGGTCGTTACCCGGGACATGACCGCTATGACACCCGGCTCGAACCTCCCTCTCCCCGTCCCCCGCGTGACGGTGGACGTCACCGCCCCGGTGCGGCTCGACGTCTCGGGCCTGCTGCTCACCGCCAACGGCAAGGTGCGCTCCGACGACGACTTCGTCTTCTACAACCAGCCCACCGGGCCCGGAGTGAGCCACCGCGCGGCGGCCGGCGGCGCCGGCGACTCGATCACCGTGGACACCGCGGCCGTGCCCGCCGACATCGAGAAGATCGTGGTGACGGCGAGCCTGGACGCGCCGGGTGCCACCTTCGCCGGCACCGAGCCGACCGCCACCGTGCGCGGCGCCGACGGCGGTGCGGTCATCGCGACCTTCACCCCGCCCCAGCTCGGCGCGGAGACGGCGCTGGTCGTCGTCGAGGTCTACCGACGGGCGGGCGCGTGGAAGGTCCGCGCGGTCGGCCAGGGGTACGCGAACGGCCTGGCCGGCATCGCCACCGACTTCGGCGTCAGCGTCGAGGAGCCCACGGCCCCCGCGCCCCAGCCCGTCGCGCCCCCGGCCCCCGCCGCGCCCGCGCCGGTCGCCGGGTTCCCGGCGGCCCCGCCCGTACCGCCGGCCCCGCCGACCCACGCGCCGCCGCCCGCGCCGCACACCGCCCCGACCGCTCCCCCGCCGCCCCCGGCCGGCGGCGGGAAGATCAACCTCGACAAGGGCCGCGTCAGCCTCCAGAAGAACCAGACGGTCTCCCTGGTCAAGGGCGGTCGCCCGCTACTGACCTCGGTGAAGATGGGGCTTGGCTGGGAGCCCGCGTTCCGCGGCAAGGACATCGACCTGGACGCGTCCGTCATCGCGTACGGTGCCAACCGCAAGAAGATCGACGCCTGCTTCTTCGGCAAGCTCTCCATTCTGAGCGGCGTGATCCAGCACTCGGGCGACAACCTCACCGGCGAGGGAGGCGGCGACGACGAGGTCATCACGGTGCACCTGGGCGGGCTGCCGCCCGAGGTGACCGGCCTGATGTTCACGGTCAACTCCTTCTCCGGCCAGAAGTTCACCGACGTCGCCAAGGCGTACTGCCGGCTGGTGGACGCCGGTACCGGGGAGGAGCTGGTCCGCTTCGACCTCACACACGCCGAGCCGCGCACGGGCGTGCTGATGGCGAAGATGATCCGCCAGTTCAGCGGCGAGTGGGAGATGACGGCGCTCGGCGACTACGTGGACGCGCGCACCGTTCGCGGCATGGTCAAGCCCGGCGGCGCCGCGCTCTGACGCCCCGCGCCGTCGCCCCCCGCCGTCGCCCCCGCCGCCGGACGGAGCGGCGGGGGCGGCCTGGAGTCAGACCGTCCCCGGGGCGGGCGCGGCGCGCGGGGCGATCAGCTCACCGGGCCGTCGCCCGCGCGACATCCGCCGTGACCCCGATGTCAGTCCCCGGCTCTAAGGTGTTGAGCATGGTTCCCACCCATCCCCCGACCCCTGGCCCCCGTTCACCCGCCGCGCTCGCCAACGAGGCGATCCGGACGTACGTCGCCGAGCGGCGCTCCTGGTCGCCCGCGGAGCTCCAGGAGCTGGACCGGCTGCGCGCGGCGTGGTGGAAGGCGATACGCGACGAGGTCGTCGCGGCGGCCTGAGCCGTCGTTTTCCCGGCCCCCGCTCCCGACCGTCGCCCCTCCGGCCCGGTCTTTTGCCCCGCCCCCGGACAAGCCCGCGCCGTCGGCCGACCGGTGCCGGCTCACCCGGCGTAGGTCGCTCAGCGCGCGGCGGCCAGCGGGAGGGGGCCGTGTGGCCCGGGCGTGGCGCTCGTCGGCCGCTCGCGCGCGTCGGGCAGGTGGGCGAGACGGGCCAGGCGGCGGTAGGAGTCGAGCATGCCCTCGCGGTCGTAGCTGCTGGTGGTCACGAGGACCTCGTCCGCGTCGGTCCGGGTGATGAGGCCCTCCAGCGCCGTGGCCACCTCGTCCTCGGTGCCGTGGACGTGGCCGAGCATCGCCTCCTCGAACCGCTCGCGCTCGCGCTCCGTCATCGACCGGGCCTCCGTCTCCTCGGCCGGCTCCAGCGGCGGGAACACCCCGTGGGTACGCGAGTAGGCGAGCGACCACGCCTCGGGCACCAGCAGCCGCCGAGCCCGCTCGGTGGTCTCCGCGACCGCGACGGTGCCGGCCACCACCACATGGGGGCGCTCGGCCTGGGCGGAGGGACGGAAGGCGGCCCGATAGCGCTCGACGGCCGCCAGCATCCGCTCCTCACCGACCACGGCCGCGATCACCAGCGGCAGCCCCGCCTCGGCGGCCACGTCCGCGCCGGCCCCGGTGGCCAGCACGAACGCGGGCACCCGCAGCCCCTCGGCCGGTCGCGCGTGCACCTGGGGGTGCGCCCGCTGCCGCCCGGTGAAGTACCCGAGCAGCTCCGTGAGCTGGGCGCCGAAGGCGGCGGCGGCGTCCTTGTCCCGGCCCAGCGCGCGCCGGACACCGTTGGTGAAGCCCACGGACCGGCCGAGACCCATGTCGATCCGGTCCGGATACAGCGCGGCGAGCACTCCGAACTGCTCCGCGACGACCAGCGGCTGGTGGTTGGGCAGCATCACCCCGCCGGTGCCCACCCGGATGCGCTCGGTGGCCGCCGCCACCGCCGCGGCCAGCACGGTCGGGGCCGAGCCGGCGACGCCGGGCACGCTGTGGTGCTCGGAGACCCAGAACCGGTGGTAGCCCAGCTCCTCGGCCAGCTGGGCGAAGGCGACGGTGTCGCGCAGCGCCTCGCCCTCCGCGTGCCCCCGCCGGGTACGGGAGCGGTCGAGGACGGAGAACGGGGTGCTTGTCACGCGTGAGGTCACACGGGATTCAACGTCCTGCGCCGGCCAGGATTCCCGGTCCGCCCTCCGGCCCGTCACGCGGGCCGCCCCTCTCCCCCCGGGGCCTGCCGTGACCCGCGCACGGGCCGGCCCCCGCTCGTACGGCCGACCCCCGCTCGTACGGCCGACCCCCGCTCGTACGGGGAGCGCCCCGGAGCCGGCCACCCGGCACCCTCGCGAACGCGGCCCCGCACGGACCGGCGCCCACCCGGTTGAGGCCCCGTACGGACCGGTGCCGACCCGGACGAGGCCCCGTACGGCCGGGGCCTTCCGCGGGCGAGAGGGCTCGGGAACGGGGTCGCTCGGGGACCAGATAGCTCACGGGCCAGCCCCTGCGCACCGGAGAACCGCCGCGCGGAGACGGCGCCCGTCCCGCCCGGCACGCCGGGGCGACGCCGGGCGGGCGGGGGACGAAGCGAGCCGGACGGGCCGAGGCCCGGGGGGTCAGTCGCGGTCGTGGCCGTGCCCGTGGCCGCGCGGTCGGTGGGGCTGGCGGCGCCACGGGCCGGTGATCGCGAGCATGATGCCCGGCACCTGGATGTTCGCGTACAGGGTGTCGCCGTCGGGCGAGAAGACGACCCCGGTGAACTCGCTGAACGAGGGCTTCTCGGCGGTGCCGATGTTCAGCTCGTTACGGGCGATCGGGTAGGTCTCGCCCTTGTCCGTCGCCCCGAACAGGTGCTGGATGCCGTCGCCGTCCTCGGCGATGACCAGACCGCCGTACGGGGAGACGGTGATGTTGTCCGGGCCGTCGAAGGCGCCGTCCTTGTCCGGGTCCTGGTTGACGCCGAGCAGCACCTTGAGGGTGAGCGTGCGCCGGCGCGGGTTGTAGAACCACACCTGGCCGTCGTGGGCGACGGGGCTCTCACCACGGGCGAAGGAGGCCACGATGTACGCGCCGCCGTCGGCCCACCACATGCCCTCCAGCTTCCGCGCCCGGGTGACCTGGTCGTCCCGGAACTGCTTGCGCACCGAGACCTTCCTCGCGTCCCGGTCGGGCACGTCGATCCAGTCCACGCCGTAGACCGTGCCGACCTTGCGCGCCCGCGAGAGGTCGTCCACGAACCGGCCGCCCGAGTCGTAGCACTGCGGCGCCTGCAGGACGCCCGCGTCGTCGGCGAGCCGGCGCAGGGCGCGGCGGCCGGCCGAGAAGCCGTGCGGCGGGACCCAGCGGTAGAACAGGCCGTTGGGCTTGTCCGCGTCCTCGGTCAGGTAGAAGTGACCGCGCCGCGGGTCGACCACCACGGCCTCGTGGGCGTACCGACCCAGGGCCTTGATCGGCTTGGGGTCCCGGTTGGCGCGGACGCTGGCCGGCTCCGTGGCGGCGTGGTGGCCGCGCGGGTGGTCGAGCGGGTCGACCTCGAAGACGTAGCCGTGGTCCTTGGTCATGCCGTTCTGGCCGGCCTTGTCCTCGGTCTCCTCACAGGTGAGCCAGGTGCCCCAAGGGGTCCGGCCACCCGCGCAGTTGGTCGCGGTGCCCGCGATGCCCACCCACTCGCTGACGTGGTCGCCGTGGCGCGAGACCTCCACGACGGTGCAGCCGCCGGAGGCCGCCGGGTCGTAGACCAGGCCCTCGACCAGCGGCACCGGGTGCGGCCACTTGGACCGGGGGCCACTGAGCTCGTGGTTGTTGACCAGCAACGTCGCCCCGCGCGGGCCGGCGAAGGTGGCGGTGCCGTCGTGGTTGGACGGGGTGGACTCGCCCGTCTCCAGCGTGGTCTCGCCGGTGCGGGTGATGACGCGGTACGAGAAGCCGGCGGGCAGCGCGAGCAGGCCCTTGGGGTCGGGAACGAGCGGCCCGTAGCCGAGTTGGGGCCGGTGCCCGCGCTCGCCGCCGTCCGCAGCGATCGCGCCGGGGGCGGTGGCGAGCACGTCAACCGTGCCGACGAGGGCGACACCGGCACCGGTGTACGCGGTCTGCTTCGCGAAGTCCCTGCGGGTAAGCGGCATCTTCATCTCCTGGTGGCCGGATCTGTCCGCCTGACATGCCGCGGCCAGGTTTCCGCCCGCGACCGAACACCAGTTGAACGGGGCGCGACATCGGCGGGGCCGGTTGGCCGTACCGTTCCCCCGGAGGGCTCCGACCACCGCCCGGACCCGCCACTCCCCCGCGCCGTGACGGGGCGGAGGACCACCGAGCGGGCCGCGATCCCCACCGTCGGGACGACATCCGGCCACCCGTCGGCCGGGGCCCGGGCACCCGGCCCGGGGCCCGAACGGTCAGCCGGCCCGCCGGGCGGCCGGACTCAGTGCCGCGAACGGGCCTTGAAGGCGGCCTTGCGCGCGTCCTTGGCGGCCTTCTTGTCCGGGTGCAGCCGCCCCATCGCCTCCAGCACCTCCACCGTCGCCGGGTGCTCGACGCGCCAGACGGAGTCGAAGAAGCCACTGCTGCGGTCCACCAGGCCGCGCACCAGGTCGCGCAGCTCCGCCGAGTCGCCGCCCGCCGCGAGCTGGGCCGCGATGGTGTCCACGGTCAGCCAGAAGACCATCTCCTCCGACGGCTCGGGCACCTCGGACGCCCCGTGCTCGGCCAGCCACACCCGGGCCAGCCCGCCCAGGTGCGGGTCCGCGAGCACCGCGCGCAGCGCCGGTTCCGCCTCCGGGCCGACCAGGGTGAGGGTCTGCTGGCAGGTGAGGCGGCGCAGCGGGGCCTCGGGGTCGTTGCCTCGGGCCGCCGCGAGGAGCTCGCTGGCGGCGGGCTGCGCGGCCCGACCGGTCAGCCACCGCTCGGCCTCGGCGCGGGCCGCCGCGTCCGGGAAGTAGGGGAGGGCGGCGAGCAGCGCCTCGGCGTCGGCCTCGGCCAGTTCGCCGACGAGCGGGGCGTGTACGCCGGCCTCCAGCATGCGCGAGCGCACGGCGTACACGCCGAGCGGGGTGAGTCTGACCATGCCGTAGCGGGCGACGTCCTCGTCGTCCACCTCGGCCTCGCCGATGCCGCGCCGTGGCTCGGCGACCTGGCCTTCGCCGTCCACCTCCTCGATGAGCTCCTCGTCGAGGGGGCGGTAGTCGACCAGGCCGGTGGGGGCGAGCATGCGGAACTGCTCGTCCAGCCGCATCATCGCGTCGGAGACCTCTTCGAGGACGGCGTCGGTCGGCTCGTCCATGTCGTCGGGGACGATCATGGAGGCGGCGAGTGCGGGCAGCGGTACCGCGCGGTCGGCGGCCCCCTCCTCCAGCGCGGTCAGCAGGTAGAGGTTGCCGAGCACGCCGTCGAGGAAGTCGGCCTCCTCCTCGGGGCTCCAGTCGAGCGCGTCCAGGTCGAGTTCGCCGCCGCCGTCGAGCTGGTCGACGAGGTCGGCCAGGTCGGGAGCCGCCGCGTCCGCCAGGACGGTCTCCAGGCCGTCCAGCCACAGCTCCAGCACCTCGCGCGGGGCGCCGCCGACGAAGCGGGACAACTCCTCGCCGGGGCGCGCGGTGCCGGCCGGCTCCGACGCCTCGGCATCCGGGGTGGCGCCGTCCGCGTCCGGCGAGGCGTCCTCCTCGGCGCCGTCCACCTCGACCAGCCCGATGTCCAGGGCGAGCTGCCAGGCCTCGGCGGCGTAGCCGGGGCCGTCCTCGTCGTCGTCCAGGCCCAGCTCCTTGACCGCCGCCCGCAACTCGTCGACCAGGAGCTCACCGCCCGCTCCCACGGGCCGGTGCGGGGCGGCCCAGCGAGCGAGCCGCACCGCCTTGACGAACAGCGGCGCGCTCAGCGCGTCCCGCGCGAGCTCTGCCTCGGTGTGCAGCATGACCGGCGGCATGGTGGGGCGGTCTTCGGGCATCTGCTGGGTCATCTCCTTGGGGGGTCCCTGCCGTACGGGTCGCGTCACGGCACGGTGTCCCAGCGTAGACGGATTCCCCCGGAGCCATCCGGTTCACCTGTCCGACGGCCACCGGCCACCCGGCGAGCCTTGACAACACCCTGACGCGCGCACGAGATTGACGCGCGTAGACCTACGGGTTCACGACCCGCCCACGCCCCGGAGGCCGTCCCCCTGGCCGGGCGCCTCGCCGACCGCTCCGGCGGGGCGCCCCCGTACGCCCGTCCCACCGTCCCCGCCCGCCCGCTCCGCCGCCTTCACACCGTGCGCACACCTCGCGCACCGCGTACACCTCGTTCGCCGGCACGCCACCGTGCCACGCGGCGCACAGCGACCGCTGTCGCCGCCCCCTCCCCGGAAAGGCTCCCCGCCATGTCGCCGCTGCCCCTCGCCGCACCCCGCCCGGGCTCGCCCCGCGCCTCCCGCACCCGCCGCTCCGTCACGGTCACGGCCGTCGTCGCGGCGGCCCTGGCCGCCGGGCTCCTGGCGGTGCCGCAGTCCGCGTCGGCCGCCGGGATACGCGTGCACGACATCCAGGGCGACACCCGCCTGTCGCCGCTGGCCGGCAAGGACGTCAGCGACGTGCCCGGCATCGTCACGGCCGTCCGCGCCTTCGGCTCGGCGCGCGGCTTCTGGCTCCAGGACCCCAGGCCCGACCGCGACCCGGCCACCAGCGAGGCCGTCTTCGTCTTCACCGGCTCCAGCACGCCGAAGGTGGCCGTCGGCGACGCCGTCGAGGTCTCCGGCACGGTCAGCGAGTACTATCCCGGCGGCGCCGACGCCGGTCTCCAGTCGGTCACCCAGCTCGGCCGGGCGACGTGGACCGTGCGCGCCTCGGGCCAGCCACTGCCCGCCGCGTTCGTCCTCAACGCCGCCGCCCTCCCCCAGCGATACGCGCCCTCCGCCGGCGGCGGCAGCATCGAGGGGCTGCGGCTGCGGCCCACCCGCTACGCCCTGGACCGGTACGAGTCGCTGGAGGGCATGCGGGTCTCCGTGCGCGACGCCCCCGTGGTCGGCGCCACCAGCACGCACCAGGAGCTGTGGGTGACCGCCGAGCCGCACCAGGGCCGCACCGCCCGGGGCGGCGTGCTCTACGACTCCTACCGTGACCCGCGCGGGGGCCGGGTCAAGGTCGCCTCGCTCATCCCGTACGCCGAGCGGGCGTTCCCGGTGGCGAACGTGAACGACCGACTCGCCGGCGTCACGGCCGGGCCGCTGGACTACGACCAGTTCGGCGGCTACGAGATCCAGGCCACCGAGCTCGGCGAGCTGGCGGACGGCGGGCTGCGGCGCGAGCGGACCCGCCCGCAGCACGAGCGCGAGCTGGCCATCGCGACGTACAACGTGGAGAACCTCTCCCCGAAGACCCCGGCGGCCAAGTTCGACCAGCTGGCCCAGGGGCTGGTCCGGGACCTGGCCTCACCCGACATCGTCGCACTGGAGGAGGTGCAGGACGACAACGGCCCCACCAACGACTCCGTCGTCTCGGCCGAGGCGACGCTGCGTCAGCTCACCGAGGCCATCCGGGCGGCCGGCGGTCCGGCGTACTCCTGGCGGCAGATCGACCCCGCCGACGACCAGGACGGCGGCCAGCCCGGCGGCAACATTCGCAACGCCTTCCTCTTCAACCCCGAGCGGGTCTCCTTCACGGACACCGCAGGCGGCGACGCGACCACCCCGGTACGGGTGCTCGACCATGACGGCGCGCCCGTCCTGTCGGCCTCGCCCGGCCGGATCGACCCGGCGAACGAGGCGTGGAAGGCCAGTCGCAAGCCGCTGGTCGGGCAGTTCTCCTTCCGGGGCAAGCCGATCTTCGTGGTGGCCAACCACTTCAACTCCAAGGGCGGTGACCAGGGCCTGGACAGCCGGTTCCAGCCGCCGGCGCGAAGCTCGGAGACGCAGCGGCTCGCACAGGCCAAGGCGGTCAACGCGTTCGTCAAGGAGGTGCTGGCCGTCGAGCCCCGGGCGGGTGTGGTGGTCGCCGGCGATCTCAACGACTTCGCGTTCTCCCCCGCGCTCAGGGCCCTCACCGACGGCGGCGTCCTGACCGACCTGGTCAACCAGCTGCCGCGACGGGAGCGGTACGGCTACGTCTACAACGGCAACTCGCAGGTCCTGGACCACATCCTGACCAGCAAGGGACTGCGTCGGGCCGAGTACGACGTGGTGCACGTCAACGCGGAGTTCGCCGAGCAGGCCAGCGACCACGACCCGCAGGTCGTCCGCGTCCGGCACTAGGTCGCCCGGCCCGCGCGCCCGGCGCGCGGGCCACGCGCGAACGCCGGCCGCCCCCGCCGTGACCAGCGGGGGCGGCCGGCGTTTCGGCGCACGGACGGCTAGTTGTGGCTGTGCAGCGCCTCGTTCAGGCCGCCCCAGGAGCCCGAGCGCTGGTGGGCCTCGACGCGGCCGGTCGTGGAGTCGCGCCGGAAGAGCAGGTTGCTCACGCCGGAGAGCTCCAGGGCCTTGACGACCTCGCCGTCGGGCAGCGTGACGCGGGTGCCGGCGGTGATGTACAGGCCCGCCTCCACCACGACGTCGTCACCGAGCGCGATACCGATGCCGGCCTCGGCGCCCAGCAGGCAGCGCTCGCCGATGGAGACGACCTGCTTGCCGCCACCGGAGAGGGTGCCCATGATGGACGCGCCGCCGCCGATGTCGGAGCCGTCGCCGACGACGACGCCCGCGCTGATGCGGCCCTCGACCATCGAGGTGCCGAGCGTGCCGGCGTTGAAGTTGACGAAGCCCTCGTGCATGACGGTGGTGCCGGCGGCCAGGTGGGCGCCCAGTCGTACCCGGTCGGCGTCGCCGATGCGGACGCCGGCGGGCGCCACGTAGTCGGTCATGCGCGGGAACTTGTCCACGCTGGTCACCTGGAGGTGCAGGCCCTCGGCGCGGGCCGCGAGCCGCGCCCGCTCCAGCCCGTCCACCGGAACCGGGCCGAGCGAGGTCCAGGCGACGTTGGCCAGCAGTCCGAAGACGCCGTCCAGGTTCAGGCCGTGCGGGCGCACCAGCCGGTGGCTGAGCAGGTGCAGCCGCAGGTAGGCGTCGTGCGCGTCCAGGGGCTTGTCGTCGAGCGAGGCGATGACCGTGCGCACGGCCACGACCTCGACGCCACGGCGCAGGTCGGCGCCCAGCGCGGCGGGCGCGCCCGGGCCGAGGAGCTCGGCGACCCGCTCGTCGCCGGTCAGGCGCTCGGTGCCGGCCGGGCCGGGCTCGGCGGACAGGACGGGGGCCGGGAACCAGGTGTCGAGGACGGTGCCGTCCTCGCTGAGGGTGGCGAGCCCGGCGGCGACGGCGCCGGTGGTGCGGTCAGTTGCTGCGTCGGTCATGCTCGAACGCTAACCGGAGGCCCCCCGCCGAGGCGAACCGGTCCCACCCTCCGGGCGTGCCCGCCCCTCAGTCCGTCATCCGGGCCAGGGCCGCGCGGACCTCGGCCCGTTCCAGGTGGCGCCCGGTGAGCAGGGCCTGCATCAGGAGCCCGTCCGCCAGGGCGAGCAGGGCCCGCGCGCTGGCCGCGTCCCCGGTGCGGCGGGCCAGGATCTCGACCACGGCGTCCATCCACTCGGCCGCGACCGGCCGCAGCGCCTCGCGCCGCAGCGCCGCCAGGTAGAGCTCGTACGCGAGCCGGACCTGGCCCAGGTCCTCCCGCGGCGCGCCGAGCAGGAGATCGGCGAGCGCGTCGGCGAGCGGCACCGGCGCCGCCACGGCGCGTCGCCACGTCTCGACGGCCGTCCCCGGTTCGGCGCACACCTGCCGCAACGCGGCGACCAGCAGTTCGTCCAGGGTCGCGAAGTGATAGGTGGTGGAGCCCAGCGGCACGTCCGCCGCCGCGGCGGCGGTGCGGTGGCTCAGCGCCTCGATGCCGCGCTCGGCCACCACCCGGATCGCCGCGTCGATGATGCGCTGCCGACGGTCGGGGTCGTACCGGCGGGCCATCAGTGCGCGCCGCCCAGGTTGAGCACCACGACCCCGGCGATGACCAGCAGCACGCCGCCGATCCGGGCCGCCGTCGCCGCCTCCCCCAGGAAGACCATGCCGATCAGCGCGACGACGGCGGTCCCGGCGCCGGACCAGATCGCGTAGGCCGTGCCCACGGGGAGGGTCTTGAGCGTGTAGGCGAGCAGGACGAAGGCGACGAGGTAACCGGCCACCGTGCCCAGCGAGGGCCACAGCTTCGTGAAGCCGTCGCTGTACTTCATGGCCACGGTGGCCGTGATCTCCGCCGAGATGGCTCCGGCAAGCGTCAGATACACCATGTGGACGATCGTACACATCGCTGCGTACGCCCGTACACAGTGGCGGGCGACGCGCGGATCGCCGTGGACACGCCCCGAGTTCGCCGCCGACCGCCGGCCCGCGACCGCTCCCGAAAACTGCGGAGATTTCTTTGCGAAGAACTCTTCGCAAAGACATCTCCGCAGTCTAGGGTGAGCCGCATGACAGACACGTGGAAGGGGCCGGACGGCCCGACCGCCGGCCAGGACTCGATCGTTCTGGACGCCAAGGGGCTGCGCGCGCTGGCCCACCCGGTGCGCGTGCGGGTGGTCGAGCTGCTGCGCGCGTACGGGCCGTCGACGGCCACCCGGCTCGCGGAGCGACTGGGCGTGAACTCCGGTACCGCCAGCTACCACCTGCGCCAGCTCGGCGCGGCCGGCTTCGTCGAGGAGGACACCGAGCGCGGCAACGCGCGGGAGCGCTGGTGGCGCTCGGTGCACCGGACGACGGAGCTCTCCGACCGCGCGGTGACCGACCAGGAGCCCGAGGCCACGCTGACGTACCTCCAGTCCGTCGCCGCCACGTACACCCTGCGCACCCAGCAGGCGCTGAGCGAGCTGGGCACACTGCCCGCAGCCTGGCGGGGCACCTTCGACCTGAGCGACTGGGCCCTGCGCCTCACGCCCGCCGAGACCGTCGCCCTGCGTCACGAGTTGCGGGAGGTCGTCAGCCGCTACCGACAGGACACGCCGGAGGCGGCGGCGAGCGCGCCCGAGGGAGCCGAACGGGTCGGCGTCATCACACACGTCCTGCCCGAACCGGCCACCCCCGCCCCGCCGGAGGACCCCGCTCCGCCCAAGGCGCCCACCACCCCGGGTACGGCGCCGGGAACGGAGCCGGCGTGAGGGCCCGGGCTCAGGGCCGGGCTCCCGGTGCGGGCATATCCGGCGGGCGGTCCGTACGGCCGCTGGTCGGGGTGTTGGCGGCCATGGCCGTGTCGCTGACCGGGACCCGGGTCTCGGTCGTGGCGCTGCCCTGGTTCGTGCTGGTCACCACCGGCAGCGCCACCCAGACCGGGCTGGTCGTCTTCTGCGAGATGACGCCCTACGTGGTGGTCAAGGCGTTCGCCGGGCCGCTCGTGGACCGGATCGGCCCCCGGGCCGTCTCCTGGACCACCGACCTGGCCAGTGCCACCGCCGCCGCCGTGGTTCCCGTGCTCCACGTCCTGGGCCTGCTCTCCTTTCCGTCGCTGCTGGCCCTGGTCGCGGTGATCGGGGCCGCCCGAGGCCCGGGTGACCTGGCCAAGGAGGTCATGGTCCCGGAGGCGGCCGAGCGTGCCGGGATTCCGTTGGAGCGGGCCACCGGCGTGTCCGGGGTGATCGAGCGGCTCGCCGGCACGGTGGGCCCGGCGGTCGGCGGGGCGCTGGTCGCGCTGCTCGGGCCGGTGCCGGGGCTCGCCGTCAACGCGGGCTGCTTCGCCCTCGGGTCGATGATCATCGCGTGGGCGCTGCCGCGCGACATGGGCGGCGCGCCCAGCGCCGCCCCGCCCGCCACCTGCGCGGCGGCGAGCGAGGCGGAACCGGGCTACTGGCGCCGCTTCGGCGAGGGCCTCGCCTTTCTGCGTGGCGAGCCGCTGCTCCTGGCCCTCATCGTCACGGTGGGTATCACCAACCTGCTCGACGCGGCGATGTCCACGGTGCTCGTCCCCGTGTGGGCCAGGGAGTCCGGCAACGGGCCGGCCGTGATCGGCCTGCTGGGCAGCGTGATGGGGGCCTCGGCGGTCGGCGGGAGCCTGATCGCCGCGACGGTCGCCCACCGACTGCGGCGCCGGTGGGTGGTGCTCGCCGGATTCCTGCTGGCCGGGGCCCCGAGATACCTGGCCCTGGCCCTCGACCCCCCGCTGGCGGCGGTGCTGGTCGTCTTCGCCGTCAGCGGCTTCGGCGCCGGCTTCATCAACCCCGTCCTGGGAGCCGTCACCTTCGAGCGGGTGCCACGCCACCTGCGGGGCCGGGTGGGCGCGCTCGGCGACTCGCTGGCCTGGTCCGGAATCCCGCTCGGCGGCCTGCTCGCCGGCGCGGCGGTGGTCACCATCGGCCTCGTGCCGACGCTGCTCACCTGCGCGGTCGCGTACTTCCTCACCACCAACCTGGCGGGCCTGCGGCCGGAGTGGCGCGAGATGGACCGTACGAAGGGCGGGGGTGCCCGACATCCGGACCCCGGGGAGACGGTCACCGCACCGGACCGTACGGGCGCGCCGGCCTGAGCCCCCGCGACCGCCCGCGACCGCCCGCCCCAAGCAAGCACCATGCGCGGGCCGGGACGGGGCGGGCCCGGGGCCGGGCCCAGAGCCGGGTCACGCCGGCGCGGGCCGGCGTGACCCCGCGCCGCCCAAGGCCCCGGGTGTCACGGCTGACCCCGGGCCGAGCGGCCCGCTACCGCGCGCCCACGTCGTGCACGGTGCCCGTGGCGACGGCCCGGAGCTTGTCCGGGTTGGCCACATTGTGGATGGTGACGATGCGGCCGGTGGCGTCGACGTCGAAGGTGACCGTGGCGATCACCCGGCCGACGCCGCTGAACACCACGCCCGGACCGCCGTTGATCTCGACGAGCTCGGCCCGCATGTCGGCCGGCTCGACGCCCTCGTACGCGGTGGCGCTGACCGCCGCGAACCAGGTCGCCACCGCCATCGCGCCCACCACCGGACGCCTGGCCTGCCGCACCTTGCCGCCGCCGTCGGTCCACAGCGTGACGTCCGGGGACAGCAGCTCCAGCAGCGCGTTGACATCACCCCCGGTCGCGGCGGCGAAGAACCGCTCGGTGACCGCGCGCTGCCGCCCCGGCTCGGCGGAGAAGCGGGGCCGGCGCGCCCGCACGTGCTCACGGGCCCGGTGGGCGGCCTGGCGCACCGCGACCTCGGAGCGCTCGACCACCTCGGCGATCTCCCCGTGGCTGAAGTCGAAGACCTCCCGCAGCACGAACACCGCACGCTCCAACGGACTCAGCGTCTCCAGCACCACCAGCATCGCCATCGAGACCGAGTCCGCGTCCGCGACCACGTCGGCGGTGTCGGCGCTGGTCAGGATGGGCTCCGGCAGCCAGGGCCCGACATAGGTCTCGCGCCGGTAGCGGGAGGAACGCAGCCGCTCCAGGGCCACGTTGGTCACGATCCGCGCCAGGTACGCCTTGGGTTCGGCCACCCCCGAGCGGTCCGCGGCCGACCACTTGAGCCACGCGTCCTGGACGGCGTCCTCGGCGTCGGCCGCGCTGCCCAGGACGCGATAGGCCACCGAGAACAACAGGCTCCGGTACTGGTGGAAGACCTGCTGGTCGGGGTCTGGGGTCGGCGCGCTCACCGCTGCCCCCGCACGCGGGTGAAGCGACCGCCGCGCGGCCAGAACGCGCCGGCCGCGGGCAGCCTCGCCGTACGACCGAAGACCGACCAGGGCGCCGACGTCACCGCCTCCTTGTAGCGCACGGCCGCGCGCCCGGTCAGACAGACGCGGCGCGGGCTGGCGTCCGGGCGGGTGAACTGCACGACCGCGTCACCCCGGCCCAGACTCACCGGGGCGTGGTAGTGGCCGAAGCGGAACGGCTTAGGCCGCTTGCCCCGCAGCGTGCGGACGATCGACACCGCCGCGTGTACCCCGGTGGGCATGCCGCTCTGACAGGTGCCGTGCAGCACGCCGTAGCCCTGCCGGACCGAGGCCGCGTCCCCCACGGCGTACACGCACGGGTGGGAGACCGACCGCAGCGTGGCGTCGGTGACCACGCGACCGCGCTCGTCGACCGTCAGCCCGGCCGCCGACGCCAGCGGGGACCCGCGCGTCCCGCTCGCCCACACCACCGCGTCCGCGGCGACCCGCTCCCCGCCGGCCAGCTCGACGGCGTCGGACCCCACCTCGACCACCTCCACTCCGCTCCGTACCCGTACGCCCAACCGCTCCAGCGCCGCCCGCAGATGGGCTCGGGCCCGGGGGCCCAGCGCGGCGCCCGGCGCGCTCCGCCCCAGCAGCACGACCTCCAGCTCCGGATACCGCTCGGCGATCTCCGCGGCCACCTCGACACCGGTCAGGCCGCTGCCGCCCACCACCACCGTGCTGTTCGGGGCGAGCCGCGCCAGCCGCTCCCCCAGCGCCTGGGCGTCCCGCGCGCCGTCGAGGGCGTACGCGTGCCCACCCGCGCCCGGCACCGCCGCCGTGTCGGCCACACTGCCCAGCGCGTACACCAGGGTGTCGTAGCGCAGGACGCGCCCGTCGTCGACGTGTACGGTCCGCTCGTCCGCGTCCATCGCGACCACCCAGCCGCGGACGAACCCCGCGCCGGCGCCCTCCAGCAGTCGGGGCACGCTCAGCTCGGCGGTGCGCTGCCCGGTGGCCGTCATGTGCAGTCGCAGCCGCTCGGTGAAACGGTCCCCCTCGTTCACCACGGTCACCGACACGCCCCCGTGCCGCCTCACCCGGGCCGCGAGCTGGACCGCGGCGGACAGGCCCGCGTAGCCCGCCCCCAGGATCACCACCCGGTGGATGGTCGCCGGGTGGCTCTCGTGCCGTGCGTTCATGGGTTCCGCCCTTCCCGCGTCTGCTGTTGACGACCACGGGATGGGGCGGGCCGGCCCGTTCGTGACACGAGGCGGGTGTGACCCGCAGCACAGCGCGGGTGGATGGCGGTCGGTCCTGGTCGTATGGGTGGCGCGGCCGGGAAGACGGCTCGGGCCGGCCCCGGTGGCGGGGGCCGGCCCGATCGGGAGAGGCGGTGCTCAGTCCACCAGTGTCCGCTTGGGCCGCAGGACGCAGAACTCGTTGCCCTCGGGGTCGGCCAGCACGTGCCAGGTGACATCCGGCCCCTGGCCGACGTCGGCCGGCCGGGCGCCGAGGGCGATCACGCGGTCCACCTCGGCCTGCTGGTCACCGTCCGGGGTGAGGTCGAGATGCAGCCGGTTCTTGCCGGCCTTCTCCTCCGGTACGCGGAGGAAGACGATGCCGGGCAGCGCGGTGGCGTCCGCGCCGATGAGGATCTCCTCGGGGTCCTCGTAGAGGATCTGCCAGTCCAGAACCCGCGTCCAGAAGGTGGCGAGAGCCTTGATGTCGTGGGCGTCGACGGCGATTGAGTACACAGACACAGCCATGCCCGCCAGTCTGCCTGGCGGGCATGGCTGTGTCAGCGCATTACTCCCGGGACATGACGGCCAGCGGTGGCCTCTGCGCCCGGTGTTCCCGACGACCGGCCCGGCGACCGCCCGAAGGCGTCGCCGGACTCGCGGACGGCGAGGTGGCTCAGACGTTGAACCCCAGCGCGCGGAGCTGCTCGCGACCGTCGTCGGTGATCTTGTCCGGGCCCCACGGCGGCATCCAGACCCAGTTGATGCGCAGCTCGTTGACGATGCCGTCGGTGGCCGACTTCGCCTGGTCCTCGATGACATCGGTCAGCGGACAGGCCGCCGACGTCAGGGTCATGTCGAGGGTGGCGATGTTGGCGTCGTCGATGTGGATGCCGTAGATCAGGCCCAGGTTGACGACGTCGATGCCCAGCTCGGGGTCGACCACGTCGTACAGCGCCTCGCGGACCTCCTCCTCGCTGGCGGGCTTGGTGATCGTTGCGTTCTCGCTCATGCGGTCTTCCTCCCGGTGCCCTCGCCCAGTGCCTGGGCCGTGGCGTCCTTCCAGGCCATCCAGCTCAACAGCGCGCACTTCACGCGTGCCGGGTACTTCGAGACGCCCGCGAACGCCACGGCGTCCTCCAGGATCTCTTCCATCGCGTCATCCGGCTCGATCTTGCCCTTGGACTGCATCAGCTCAAGGAAGGTCTCCTGAACCTTGCCGGCCTCCGTGAGCTCCTTACCCACCAGCAGCTCGTTGAGCACCGAGGCGCTCGCCTGGCTGATGGAGCAGCCCTGCCCCTCGTACGACACGTCGGCGATGGTCTCGCCGTCCAGCCGCACACGGAGCGTGATCTCATCGCCGCAGGTCGGGTTGACGTGGTGCACTTCGGCGTCGCCATCCCGCAGCCCCCGGCCGTGCGGGTGCTTGTAGTGGTCCAGGATGACGTCCTGGTACATCGAATCAAGCTTCACGAGTCAGCAGCCCCTACCCGAAGAAGTTCCGTACGTGCTCCAGCCCCTCGACCAGGGCATCGACCTCGGCCGGCGTGGAGTACAGATAGAACGACGCTCGCGTGGTCGCCGGAATTCCGTACCGCAGACAGACCGGGCGGGCGCAGTGGTGACCCACCCGCACCGCGATGCCCTGCTCGTCGAGTACCTGCCCCACGTCGTGCGGGTGAATGTCGCCCAGCGTGAAGGAGATCGCCGCGCCCCGGTCCTCGGCCGTGGTCGGGCCGATGATGCGCAGGTCGGGCACTTCCTGGAAGCGACGCACCGCGTACTCGGTGATCGCGTGCTCGTGCGCCTCTATGCGCTCCATGCCGATCGCGGACAGGTAGTCCACCGCCGCGCCCAGACCCACGGCCTGGGCGATCGGCGGCGTGCCCGCCTCGAACTTGTGCGGCGCCGGGGCGTACGTCGAGGAGTGCATCGAGACGGTTTCGATCATCTCGCCACCGCCCAGGAACGGCGGCAGGTCCTCCAGCAGCTCCTGGCGGCCCCACAGCACGCCGATGCCGGTCGGGGCGCACATCTTGTGGCCGGTGAAGGCCACGAAGTCGGCCTGCAGCGCCTGCACGTCGAGCACCATGTGCGGGGCGGCCTGCGAGGCGTCGATGAGCACCAGGGCGCCGACTTCCTGGGCGCGGCGCACGATGGCCTCGACCGGGTTGACCGTGCCCAGGATGTTGGAGACCAGCACGAACGAGACGATCTTCGTCTTGGGTGTGATGATCTCGTCGAGGTTCGACAGGTCGAGCCGGCCCTCGTCGGTGAGCCCGAACCACTTCAGCTTCGCGCCCGTGCGCTGCGAGAGCAGCTGCCACGGCACGATGTTGGAGTGGTGCTCCATCTCCGTGATGACGATCTCGGTCTCGTGGTCCACCCGGTAGGGCTCGTCGGCCCAGCCGAGCATGTTCGCCACCAGGTTCAGCGACTCCGAGGCGTTCTTGGTGAAGATCACCTCGTCGCGGCTGGGCGCGTTGATGAACGCCGCGACCTTGTCGCGGGCGCCCTCGTACAGCGCCGTGGCCTCCTCGGCGAGCACGTGCACACCGCGGTGGACGTTGGAGTTGTGTCGCTCGTAGTACGCGTTGAGGGCGTCGAGCACCTGGCGCGGCTTCTGCGAAGTCGCCGCGTTGTCCAGGTAGACGAGCCTCTTGCCGTCGTGGACCACGCGGTCCAGGACGGGAAAGTCCTTACGGATCGCCTCGGTGTCGAGGAGGCCCGGCAGCGGTGTCACGCTCCTCCCCTTTCGGTCGTCGCTTGGCCCGCGGGGCCCCTCTCCGCGGGTGAGCGGAAAGGCACGGCCCGCGGGTCGTGGATCTGCCGCGGGCCGGTGGCCTCGCGTGCGGGGGTCACGAGGTCGCGCCGCCCTTCACGTACGCCTCGTAGCCCTCGTTCTCCAGCTTGTCGGCGAGCTCCGCGCCGCCGGACTCGGCGATGCGGCCCTGCGCGAAGACGTGCACGAAGTCGGGCTTGATGTAGCGCAGGATGCGGGTGTAGTGCGTGATCAGCAGGGTGCCGACCTCGCCACCCTCGCGCACGCGGTTCACGCCTTCGGACACCACGCGCAGCGCGTCCACGTCCAGACCGGAGTCGGTCTCGTCGAGGATGGCGACCTTGGGCTTGAGCAGTTCGAGCTGGAGGATCTCGTGGCGCTTCTTCTCGCCACCGGAGAAACCCTCGTTGACGTTGCGCTCGGCGAACGCGGGGTCGATGGAGAGCCGCTCCATGGCCTCCTTGACCTCCTTGACCCACAGCCGCAGCTTGGGGGCCTCGCCACGGACGGCGGTGGCGGAGGTGCGCAGGAAGTTGGAGACGGAGACGCCGGGCACCTCGACCGGGTACTGCATGGCGAGGAAGACGCCGGCGCGCGCCCGCTCGTCCACCGACATCTCCAGGACGTTCTCCCCGTCGAGGGTGACGGTGCCGCCGGTGATGGTGTACTTCGGGTGCCCCGCGAGGGAGTACGCGAGGGTGGACTTGCCGGAGCCGTTCGGGCCCATGATCGCGTGCGTCTCGCCCTGCTTCACGGTCAGGTCGACGCCGCGCAGGATCTCCCGGGAGCCGTTGTCGGCCTCGACGGAGACGTGCAGGTCGTGAATCTCAAGCGTTGCCATGGGTGCCTCAGGACTCCTGGGTGACGGAGACGAGCACAGAAGCCTCTGGGCCGTCCCCTTCGATCTTGACGGGGTATACGGGTACGGGGCGCGTCGCGGGCAGCCCGGACGGCTTGCCGGTGCGCAGGTCGAAGCTCGACCCGTGCAGCCAGCACTCGATGGCGCAGTCGTCCACCTCGCCCTCGGACAGCGAGACGTTCGCGTGCGAGCAGATGTCGTTGATCGCGAACACCTCACCCTCGGTGCGGACGAGCGAGACGGGCACGCCGTCCAGCTCCACGCGCTTGGGGGTGTCCTCTTCGAGCTCGCTCAGCGCGCAGGCTCGTACGAACGGGGTACTCATCCGACGGACGCCTCCAGCTCCGCCTCGATCTTGGCGAGCAGGCGGTCCTCGATGTCCGGAATGCCGATCTGCTGGACCAGCTCGGCGAAGAAGCCACGGACCACCAGGCGGCGGGCCTCCTCGGCGGTGATGCCGCGCGCCATCAGGTAGAAGAGCTGCTCGTCGTCGAACCGGCCGGTGGCCGAGGCGTGCCCGGCGCCGACGATCTCGCCGGTCTCGATCTCCAGGTTCGGCACCGAGTCGACGCGCGCACCGTCGGTGAGCACCAGGTTCCGGTTGAGCTCGTAGGTGTCGGTGCCCTCGGCCGCGGCCCGGATGAGCACGTCGCCGATCCACACCGCGTGTGCGTCCTGGCCCTGCAGCGCGCCCTTGTAGACCACGTTGCTCCGGCAGTGCGGGGTGTCGTGGTCCACGAACAGCCGGTGCTCCTGGTGTTGGCCGTCGTCGGTGAAGTACAGGCCGTACAGCTCGGCCTCGCCGCCGGGGCCGCCGTAGATCACCCGGGGGTGCAGCCGGACCAGGTCGCCGCCGAAGGTGACGATGACGGACTTGAACGTGGCGTCCCGGCCCACCAGTGCGGTGTGCTGGGCGACGTGCACCGCGCTGTCGTCCCAGTCCTGCACGGAGACGACGGTCAGCTTGGCGCCGTCGCCGATCACGTACTCGACGTTGGCGGCGAGCGTCGCGTCGCCGGTGTGGTCGATGACCACCAGCGCCTCGGCGAAGCTGCCCAGCTCGATCACCTGGTGGCCGTAGGCCACGCCGCCCTCGCCGTGTGCGGCGATCCGCACCGGCTCGGTGAGCACCGTGTCCTTGGGTACGGAGATCACCGTGGCCTTCTCGAACGCGCTGTACGCCTGCGCGGCGACGCGGTCCACCGGCTTGCCGGCCCGGCCGAGGCGCGGGTCCTCGCGGTCCACGGTCTCGACGGTGACGCCCTCGGGCGCCGCGATCTCGACCCGCAGCGCGCCCCGCGCCTCGGCGGTGCCGTCGTGCAGGCCCCGCAGGCGCTCCAGCGGCGTGAACCGCCACTCCTCCTCGCGACCGTGCGGCACCGGGAAGTCCGCGACGTCGTACGAGGCGGGGGCGCTGACCCGGGCATCGATGGGCTGCTGCGGCCCCCCGACCTGAATGGCGCCGTCGGTGGTGCTGCCGGCGGGAGTGTTCTCAGCCATGGCTGTCGTGGTGCTCTCTCTCTACGTCAGAAAACAGGTGCTGCTCCGGAGGCGTGCGGGTCGGGCGTCAGCCGACCGAGCCCTCCATCTGCAGCTCGATCAGCCGGTTGAGCTCCAGCGCGTACTCCATGGGCAGCTCCCGGGCGATCGGCTCGACGAAGCCACGGACGATCATGGCCATCGCCTCGTCCTCGGACAGGCCGCGGCTCATCAGGTAGAAGAGCTGGTCGTCGCTGACCTTGGAGACCGTCGCCTCGTGCCCCATGGACACGTCGTCCTCGCGGACGTCCACGTAGGGGTAGGTGTCCGAGCGCGAGATGGTGTCCACCAGCAGCGCGTCACAGAGCACGTTCGACTTGGAGCCGTGGGCGCCCTCGCCGATCTCGATCAGGCCACGGTAGGAGGTGCGGCCACCGCCTCGGGCCACCGACTTGGAGACGATGTTCGAGGAGGTGTTGGGGGCCATGTGGACCATCTTGGCGCCCGCGTCCTGGTGCTGGCCCGAGCCCGAGAAGGCGATGGACAGCGTCTCGCCCTTGGCGTGCTCGCCCATCAGGTAGACGGCCGGGTACTTCATGGTGACCTTGGAGCCGATGTTGCCGTCGACCCACTCCATGGTCGCGCCCTCGTAGGCCACGGCGCGCTTGGTGACCAGGTTGTAGACGTTGTTCGACCAGTTCTGGATCGTCGTGTAGCGGCAACGGCCGCCCTTCTTGACGATGATCTCCACGACGGCGCTGTGCAGCGAGTCCGAGGAGTAGATCGGGGCGGTGCAGCCCTCGACGTAGTGCACGTAGGCGTTCTCGTCGACGATGATCAGCGTCCGCTCGAACTGGCCCATGTTCTCCGTGTTGATCCGGAAGTAGGCCTGGAGCGGGATGTCGACGTGGACGCCCGGCGGGACGTAGATGAACGATCCGCCAGACCAGACGGCCGTGTTCAGCGCGGCAAACTTGTTGTCGCCGGCCGGGATCACGGTGCCGAAGTACTCCTGGAAGATCTCCGGGTGCTCCTTGAGCGCCGTGTCGGTGTCCAGGAACAGCACGCCCTGCTCCTCCAGGTCCTCACGGATCTGGTGGTAGACGACCTCCGACTCGTACTGCGCGGCGACACCGGCGACCAGACGCTGCTTCTCGGCCTCCGGGATGCCGAGCCGGTCGTAGGTGTTCTTGATGTCCTCCGGCAGGTCCTCCCAGCTCGCGGCCTGCTTCTCGGTGGAGCGCACGAAGTACTTGATGTTGTTGAAGTCGATGCCCGACAGGTCCGAGCCCCACGTCGGCATCGGCTTCTTGCCGAACAGCTTCAGGCCCTTGAGCCGGAGCTTCAGCATCCACTCGGGCTCCGACTTCTTGTCGGAGATGTCGCGGACCACCTCTTCGGAGAGGCCGCGCTTGGCACCGGCACCGGCGACGTCGGAGTCGGCCCAGCCGTATTCGTACGTGCCCAGGCCCTCGAGCTCGGGGTGAGCAGTCTCCGTGGGGAGAGTCATGCGGGTTTCCTCCCGGACGTGCTTGCGGATGCTGTGGTGTTCTTCTTGGGAATGAACGTCGTGCACACCCCGTCGCCGTGGGCGATGGTGGCCAGACGTTGCACATGGGTCCCGAGCAGGTGGGAGAAGACCTCGGTCTCCGCCTCACAGAGCTGCGGGAACTGCTCGGCGACATGCGCAACCGGACAGTGGTGCTGGCAGAGCTGTTCACCCAGGTGAGGGTTTGGCGCGCTGCGCGCCGTAGCAGCGTACCCGTCAGCGGTCAATGCCTTGGCCAGGGCCTCCGTGCGGGACTCCGGGGCGGCGGCTTCGATCGCCGCCCGGTATCCCGCCGCCTGCGCGGCCAGCCGGGCGCGGGCGAACGCCGCCACGGCGGCCTCCCCCATCACACCGCCGCCGGCCGACTGCGCGATCCAGCGCAGCGCGTCGGCGGCGAGCTGGTCATAGGCCTGGTCGAAGGCGTCCCGGCCACCGTCGGTGAGCGCGAAGACCTTCGCCGGACGACCCCGCCCCCGGGCGCCGTACACCCGTCGGTCGCGGGGTTCGACGACTCCCTCGGCGACCATGGTGTCCAGATGGCGGCGGACGGCGGCCTGGGTGAGTCCCAGTCGCTCGGCGACTTCGGCGGCGGTGGAGGGGCCGTGGTCGAGGATGGAGCGCGCCACCCGGTTACGGGTGCTGCGCTGGTCGTCGTGGGTGGATACGGGCGGCGCGACAGCTTCCACGGCCGGCTGGACCGTGGTTCCGTGGTCGTCGCTCGCGTATTTCACAACGCCATTGTTGCGTAATTCCCGAGGCCGATACAACCCGCTCCGGAAGCCGCCTCGGTGGGCTGCGTCACTTAGGGAAACCTAAGTTGACCTGCGCAAATGATCACGCCGTCGAGGGTCTTCCGAGCTCGCGTCGCAGGTCGCGGGGTGGACGTGACGCCTACTCGCACCTCCCGTTCGGCACAGAACCTGACCTGCGGGGACGGGGACGCGGCACGCGGTAGCACGCGCCCGGTCGAGGCGCGTCGCGCGAGGGGGCGCGCGGAGTGGATCGCCGCGCGACGCGCAGAACCGGCGCGCGGCCCAGGCGAGGCGGGAGCGCGAACGCGCCCCGGGGGAAGCTCGCGAACCAGCCATCCGGCACACGGGCGTCCCTGAGGCCGGTGCCGCCCGAGAGCGCGGGCCGCCGAGCCGGGACGTCCGCCTCCGGCCGATGCCCGCCGCGCCGGGCCCGGGGTTCGGGCGCGGGGTTCGGGCGCGGTGCCCGAAACGCGCGCCGCACCTCCCTCCCGCGCGGGGTTCGGGCCGCGCCGGGCGGCTCGCGGCGGGGCGGGCCCGTGCCGTCTGGCAGCCGGCGCGCCCCGGCGGGCGAGCGCGCCGCGCCGCGCGCCCCACGAGCGCCCGCGCCGTCACCCTCGGGCCCCTTGGCCCCGTGCGGACCTGCCGCCCGCGAGGCGGCGAAGGCTTCGTAGACTGCCGCCCATGCGAGACGAGCCCGCCCCCGGTCCCCGCGCCAGGCCCGCGCCATCGGACGCCGGGGAGGCGCCGGCGGTCGAGGTGATCGACCTGGTCAAGCGGTACGGGGCCAAGACGGCGGTGGACGGGCTCACGCTGTCCGTCGCCCGTGGCAGCGTCACCGCCGTGCTCGGCCCGAACGGCGCCGGCAAGACCACCACCATCGAGACCTGCGAGGGCTACCGCCGACCGGACGCGGGCACCGTGCGCGTGCTCGGACTCGACCCGTGGGCCGACGCCGCCCGGCTGCGCCCGCGCGTCGGCGTCATGCTCCAGTCCGGCGGCGTCTACCCCGGCGCCCGCGCCGCCGAGATGCTGCGCCACACCGCCTCCCTGCACGCCCACCCGGTGGACGTGGACACGCTCATCGGGCGACTGGGGCTGGAGAGCTGCGGACGGACCGTCTACCGCCGGCTCTCCGGCGGTCAGCAGCAGCGGCTGGCGCTGGCCATGGCCGTCGTCGGCCGCCCCGAGCTGGTCTTCCTGGACGAGCCGACCGCCGGCCTCGACCCGCAGGCCCGACACGCCACCTGGGACCTAGTGCGCGAGCTGCGCGCGGACGGCGTCAGCGTCGTCCTGACCACGCACCACATGGACGAGGCCGAGCAGCTCGCCGACCAGGTCCACATCATCGACGCGGGCACCGTGATCGCCTCCGGGAGCCCGGAGGAGCTGTGCCGGGGCGGCGCGGAGAACTCGCTGCGCTTCACGGGCCGCCCGGGGCTCGACCTGGTCTCGCTGCTTAAGGCGCTGCCGGCGGAGTGCACGGCGGTCGAGCTCGCCCCGGGCTCGTACCGCATCACCGGGAAGGTCACGCCACAGCTGCTGGCCACCGTGACCACCTGGTGCGCCCAACACGGGGTGCTGCCCGACCGGCTCTCGGTCGAGCGGCACACCCTGGAGGACGTCTTCCTGGAGCTGACCGGCAAGGAGCTGCGCGCGTGAGGGCCGAGACCGCTGACACCACCGGGGCCGGCGCCTCCGGCACCTTCACGCCACGGCCCAAAGCCGCGCCGCTGGGGCGGATGATCCGCGCCCAGGCGGCGCTGGAGACCCGGCTGCTGCTGCGCAACGGCGAGCAGCTGCTGCTCGTCGTCATCATCCCGACGCTGCTGTTGACCCTGTTCAGCACGGTCGACGTGGTGGACACCGGCGACGGCGAGGCCGTGGACTTCCTGGCGCCCGGGGTGCTGGCGCTGGCGGTGCTCTCGACCGCGTTCACCGGGCAGGCCATCGCGACCGGCTTCGAGCGGCGCTACGGCGTGCTCAAGCGGCTCGGCGCCTCGCCGCTGCCGCGCTGGGGGCTGATGACGGCCAAGACGTGCGCGGTGCTGGTCACCGAGGTGCTCCAGGTCGCGCTGCTGACGGCGGTCGCCCTCGCGCTGGGCTGGTCGCCGCACGGCGACCCGGCCACCGTGGCCCTGCTGCTCGTGCTGGGCACCGCTGCCTTCTCGGGGCTCGGGCTGCTCATGGCCGGCACGCTCAAGGCCGAGGTCACGCTGGCGGCGGCCAACCTGGTCTTCCTGCTGCTGCTCTTCGGCGGCGGCGTCATCGTGCCGCTGTCGAACTTCCCCGACGGCCTGGAGTCCGTGCTGCGTCTGCTGCCCGTCGCCGCGCTCTCCGAGGGCCTGCGCGACGTGCTGCGGGACGGCGCCGGCGTGCCCTGGTCCCAGCTCGGTGTCCTGGCCGCCTGGGCCGTGGTGGGGCTGGGCGCGGCGGGGCGCTTCTTCCGCTGGGAGTAGCCGGCGCGCAAGCCCGGGTGCGCGTACCGGCGCCTCGGGCCGGGCCACGGGGCGGGGCGAAGGGGTCGACGCGCGCCACGCGACCCCCTCGTGAATCGGTGCACAAGGTGCGGCCTACGATGAGCCCGTGCCGAATACGTGGAACCCTCTTGAGCTGATCGCCCGCCGCTGGACGCCCTCCGCGCGCGTCGTACGGGTGGCGGCCATGATCACCGTGGTGATGGCCGTGGTCATCGTCGTGACCGGGGGCGCCGTGCGGCTCACCCAGTCCGGACTCGGCTGCGAGACGTGGCCCAAGTGCACCGACGACAGCCTGACGCCCACCGCCGACATGGGCATCTACGGCGTCATCGAGTTCAGCAACCGCCTGTTGACGTACGTGCTGTGCGCGGTCGTCGGGTTCTTCATCATCGTCGCCCGCGCCGCCAAGCCGACGCGGCGCCCGCTGACCCGACTGGGCTGGACGCAGTTCTGGATCGTGATGGGCAACGCCGTGGTCGGCGGCATCACGGTGCTGACCGGGCTGAACCCGTACATCGTCAGCGCGCACTTCCTCATCTCCACCGCGCTGCTCACGGTCGCGATGGTCTCCTGGCAGCGCACCCGGGAGGGCGACTCCGCGCCCCGGCTGCTCGTCGCCCCCGCGGTGCGGCAGTTGTCCTGGCTGCTGGTCGCCGCGACCGCCGCGCTGATCGTCATCGGCACCGTGGTCACCGGCTCGGGACCGCACGCGGGTGACGCGCGGCGGGTGCACCGCATCCCGCTGGACTGGCAGGAGATCACCCAGCTCCATGTGGACTTCGTCTACATCGTCTTCGGCCTGACCGTCGCCCTGTGGTTCACGCTGCGGGCCGTACGCGCCCCCGCGGCCGCCTCGCGCCGGGTGGTCGAGCTGTTCGCCGTACTGCTCTCCCAGGGCCTGATCGGCTACGTCCAGTACTTCACGCACCTGCCGGAGTTCGTCGTCGGGATGCACATGCTCGGCTCCTGCCTGGTGTGGATCGCGGTGCTGCGGGTCTTCCTCGCGCTGCGCGAGCGGGGGCCCGTCGCGGCCGTCCCCGCGCCCTCGGGCGAGCACGAGGCGCTTCAGCCCGCCGGGGAGCCGGCCGCCGCCAGCCGGTAGACGCGCCGGGCGTTGCCCGCCGCCACCAGCGAGGCGATGCGCCGCGCCTGCGCCGGCGCGCACACCCCCTCGGCAGTCCAGTCCTCGACCAGTGCGGCCATCGCTTCGGCGAACTGACGCGCGGCGACCACGTACAGCTCCGGCAGGGCCCGCGCGCCCGTCGAGAACAGCAGCTTCCCGAACGGCGCCAGGCGCAGCGTCTCCTGCGGCGCGGGCCCCACGTCCGCGTACACGTGGGGGAAGACCGCCGCGAGCCGCGCCGCCCGCCGGTGCGCGCCGGGGCCGGGCAGCAGCACCACGTCCGTACCGACGCCGGCCGTGGCGGCCAGGAAGTCGGCGACCCGGTCGGGCTCCGGGCAGTGCAGCTGGACCGGCGTGCCGGTGGCGACGGCGCACCAGAGCAGATGGTGCAACAGCACCGGGTCCCGTGGCGCCGTCCCGCGCGCGCGGGCGCGCAACCAGTGGTCGGCGGCGCGGCGTACCAGCGCGGCGTCCGGCGGCGTGGCGGGCACCGGCCCCGGCGCGATGGCGAAGGCCGCCGCCCGCCGCGCGGCGTGTTCCAGGGCGTCGGCGGCCGAGGAGAGGAAGCCGCGCGCGGTGTGCGCCGTGTCGGCGGCCCGCGCGGCCAGTGCCGGGATGGCGGCGATCTCGTGGACCGGCGCGTCGGCGGCCGAGGCGAGCTCGGCGGCCGACATGGGCGCGTCCACGGCCCCCGTCACCAGCAGGTACGCGCCCACGCCGGAGCCGCGTAGCAGCAGCCGCGTCGCCCGGTAGGCACCGAGCTCGCGACGCGCGGCCAGGTAGTGCGCGGGCGTGCGGTGCGGCGCGACACCCAGCAGCGGCGGGCACCAGCGGCGGACGGCGAGGCCGGTCCAGGTGTCGAAGAAGGTGGTGCCGGGTGGGGCGGGGCCGAGCGAGCCCGTGGCGGTGGCCAGATGTGACTCAAATGAGCCGAGCCCGGTTTCACCATGCGAGACGCCCAGCCCGTGCTGGTCCACCAGGGGCGGCAGCGCGAAGCCCGGCTCCTCGTCGTCGGCGGAGCCGGGCTCGGTCGCGGGTGTCGGTCGGGGTCGGCCCTGCCGGGTCGGGTCCGGGTGGCGGAAGGACGGCGGGGCGGTGGGTCGCCGCTCGGGGCCGTCCAGCAGCATCCGCGTCTCCTGCCCGTACCGGTCCCCGGGCGGTCGAGCGCGCGCGGACCGCGTGAGGTGTCGGTGCTGGGAAGGCTACGGGTTGCGGGGCCCGCCGAGCTGGATACCGGCCATCCGTGTCCACTCGTACGGCCCTGTGCGGACCTTCGCGGCCAGCTCGCCGCCGAAGTCGTCGCGCACGGTCAGACCGGACAGCTCGACAGCCCGGTCGGCGACGTCGCGCGAGGGGGCGACCAGGTTGCCCCATTCGCCGTTGGCGCCGACCAGGGCGATGCGTACGGAGCCACGGACGATGTGCGCGAGCTGGCCCTCGGCGGAGCCGCCGTGGGTGCGCGCGAACGCGTCGATCTCCTTGGCCAGCCGGGCCGCACGGCGCTCCACCCTGGCGTCGGCGGCGGGCTCGGCGGCCGGCGACGGGCTCTCTTCGGTCGGGTCTACGGCCTGCTCGGTGTCTGCCATGCCCAGGATGCTACCGATCGGTAGATCATCTTGGCGACGGATGCGCCGCGTGGCCTGCGCCACGCGTTCGGGGCGGCGCCCCCGGGGTGGGGGCGCCGCCCCGGGGGCGACGGTGCGGGCGCGCGGCTCAGCGCAGGAAGGGGTCCACCGCCACGGCGACGAACAGCAGCGAGACGTAGGTGATGGACCAGTGGAAGAGCCGCATCTCCTTGAGCTTGGCTCCCGTGACGCCGGCCTTGGCCCGGCTCTGGAGGGCGTGGGCCTCCTTGAGCCAGAAGGCGCCGAGGACGGCCGCGACCGCGGGGTAGAACCAGCCGGTGTAGCCGAGCGGCCACAGCGCCAGCGAGACCGCGACCATGACCCAGCTGTAGAGGACGATCTGGCGGGCGACGACCTTGTTGCCCGCGACGACCGGCAGCATCGGCACGCCGACGCGCGCGTAGTCCTCCTTGACCTTCATCGACAGCGGCCAGTAGTGCGGCGGCGTCCAGAAGAAGATGACGAGGAAGAGGACCACGCCGGCCCAGGAGACCGAGTTGGTCACCGCCGACCAGCCCACGAAGACCGGCATGCAGCCGGCGATGCCGCCCCAGACGATGTTCTGGGCCGTGCGCCGCTTGAGCCACATCGTGTACACGATGACGTAGAAGAGGAGGGCGCTCAGCGCGAGCATCGAGGACAGCGGGTTGACCAGGACCCACAGCCAGACCGTGGAGACCACGGCCAGGGCGTAGGCGAAGACCAGGCACTCGCGTGGCGAGACCATGCCGGTCACCAGGGGGCGCTGGGAGGTGCGGTCCATCAGCGCGTCGATGTCCCGGTCGATGTACATGTTGAAGGCGCCGGCGCCGCCGGCCGACATGAAGCCGCCCACGCAGGTGGCGAGCACCAACCACAGGTCGGGGACGCCCTCGGCGGCCAGGAACATCACCGGAACGGTCGTCATCAGCAAGAGCTCGATGACACGCGGCTTCGTCAGCGCCAGGAACGCCTTGGCACGGGCCCCGAACGGCCGGTGACTGGAGCTCTGGGTAGAGAGCGACCCCGCAGGACGGGATTCGACGGCCGTCACGCACACCCCTGGTTTAGTGACATCAGCGGCAGTGAGCCGCGGGCAGACCAGCAAGCACCGGACATGAAGACCCGGTAAAGACTTGCGCGTACCACGCCACTCTAGACGTTGCCGCTGTCCCGCCCGTCGCCGGGGTCGGGTCGTGTTGGCGACTGGCGGAGGGCCGCGCGAGGGCGGGCGGGAGGTCGCGCCGCGCGGTTTCCGACGGGCGTTCGGCGGCGGGTGCGGGCAGGGTGGAGGGGTGGCGCGGCGCCGTCGACGTCCGCCGGGCGACGGCCCGGCGCACCCGCGTGGCCAGCGGCTCGGCGCGGTGTCCACAGGGTGCAGCGGTCGAAAGGATGAGCGCTGTCTCAGGGGTAGGCTCGGCCCTGCCCGGCGTGAAGAACCCTCACCGGCATTCGACCTTTGTGGAGAGGAGCCCTGACTCAGGGTGAGCACCAAGCCGACCACCACAGATCTTGAGTGGACCGAACTGGACCAGCGGGCCGTGGACACCGCCCGCGTCCTGGCCATGGACGCCGTGCAGAAGGTCGGTAACGGCCACCCTGGCACGGCCATGAGCCTGGCTCCCGCCGCGTACCTGCTCTTTCAGAAGTTGATGCGGCACGACCCCTCGGACGCGAACTGGACCGGCCGCGACCGGTTCGTCCTCTCGCCGGGCCACACCAGCCTCACGCTCTACATCCAGCTCTTCCTCTCCGGGTACGGCCTGGGGCTGGAGGACCTGAAGGCGTTCCGCACCTGGGGCAGCAAGACGCCGGGGCACCCCGAGGTCGGGCACACGACGGGCGTGGAGACCACCACCGGGCCGCTCGGTCAGGGCATCGCCAACGCGGTGGGCATGGCCATGGCCGCGCGGTACGAGCGCGGGCTGTTCGACCCCGAGGCCCCGCGCGGCGCCTCCCCGTTCGACCACACCATCTGGGCGATCGTCTCCGACGGCGACCTGGAGGAGGGCATCTCGGCCGAGGCGTCCTCGCTGGCCGGGCACCAGAAGCTGGGCAACCTGGTCGCGCTCTACGACGACAACCACATCTCCATCGAGGGCGACACGGCGACGGCGCTGTCGGAGGACGTGCTCGCCCGGTACGCGGCGTACGGCTGGCACGTGCAGCGTGTCGAGCAGGCTCCCAGCGGTGACTTCGACGTCCAGGCGTTGTACGCGGCGCTGAAGGCGGCCCAGGCCGAGACGGAGCGGCCCTCGATCATCGCGGCCCGCACGATCATCGCCTGGCCGGCGCCGAACGCGCAGAACACCGAGGCCTCGCACGGTTCGGCGCTGGGCGCCGAGGAGGTCGCGGCGACCAAGGAGGTGCTCGGCTTCGACCCGGAGCGGCACTTCGAGGTCGAGGAGACCGTGCTCGCGCACGCCCGCGCGGTCGTCGAGCGGGGCCGCGCGGCCCGCACCGACTGGGACAAGCGGGTACTGACCTGGCGCGAGGCCAACCCGGAGCGGGCCGCGGAGTTCGACCGGATCAGCGCGGGCGAGCTGCCGGCGGGCTGGGAGAAGTCGCTGCCGACGTTCCCGGCCGGCAAGGACGTGGCGACCCGCAAGGCCTCCGGCGAGACGCTCAAGGCGCTGGGTGCGGTCATCCCCGAGCTGTGGGGCGGTTCGGCCGACCTCGCGGGGTCGAACAACACGACCATCGACGCCTCGTCCTCGTTCCTGCCGGCGGACAACCCGCTGCCGGAGGCGAACCCGTACGGCCGCACGGTGCACTTCGGCATCCGCGAGCACGCCATGGGCTCGACCATGAACGGCATCGCGCTGCACGGCAACACCCGCGTCTACGGCGGCACCTTCCTGGTCTTCTCCGACTACATGCGCCCGGCGGTGCGGCTGGCCGCGCTCATGCGGCTGCCGGTCACCTACGTGTGGACGCACGACTCCATCGGGCTGGGCGAGGACGGCCCGACCCACCAGCCCGTCGAGCACATGGCCGCCCTGCGCGCCATCCCGGGGCTGAACATGGTCCGCCCGGCCGACGCCAACGAGACGGCGATCGCCTGGCGCGAGATCCTGCGCCGCCACCACGACAAGCCGGCGCCGCACGGCCTGGCCCTGACCCGGCAGAACGTGCCCACCTACGAGGCCGACGAGAACACGGCCAGGGGCGGGTACGTGCTGCGCGAGGCCGAGGGCGGCCAGGCGAAGGTGATCCTCATCGGCACCGGGTCCGAGGTGCACCTGGCCGTCGAGGCGCGCGAGCGGCTCCAGGCGGACGGCGTGCCCACCCGCGTGGTGTCGATGCCGTCGGTCGAGTGGTTCGAGGAGCAGGACCAGGCCTACCGGGACAGCGTGCTGACCCCGACCGTCAAGGCGCGGGTCGCGGTCGAGGCCGGCATCGGCCTGACCTGGTACCGCTTCGTCGGCGACCACGGGCGCGTCGTCTCCCTGGAGCACTTCGGCGCCTCCGCCGACTACAAGGTGCTGTTCCAGGAGTTCGGCATCACCGCGGACACGGTGGTCCAGGCCGCGCGGGAATCCCTCGACGCCGCCGCGCGCTGACGCTCGTATACGACTAGTAGGAGTTGCAATTCCCATGACAGACGCACTCAAGCGCCTCTCGGACGCCGGCGTCGCGATCTGGCTGGACGACCTGTCCCGCAAGCGGATCACCTCGGGCAACCTCGCCGAGCTGATCGACCAGCAGCACGTCGTCGGGGTCACCACCAACCCGTCGATCTTCCAGAAGGCCATCTCCGGCGGGGACGGGTACGAGCAGCAGCTCGCCGACCTCGCGGTGCGCGGGGTGACCGTCGAAGAGGCCGTCCGCATGATCACCACGGCGGACGTGCGGGACGCGGCCGACATCCTGCGCCCCGTCTTCGACGCGACCGACGGACAGGACGGCCGGGTCTCCATCGAGGTGGACCCGCGCCTGGCGCACCACACGGAGCCCACCGTCGCCGAGGCCAAGCAGCTCGCCTGGCTGGTCGACCGGCCGAACACGCTGATCAAGATCCCGGCCACCAGGGCGGGGCTGCCCGCGATCACCGAGACCATCGGCCGCGGCATCAGCGTCAACGTCACGCTGATCTTCTCCCTTGAGCGCTACCGGGAGGTCATGGACGCCTACCTGGCGGGCCTGGAGAAAGCCAAGGCCGCCGGCCTCGACCTCGCCAAGATCCACTCGGTGGCGTCGTTCTTCGTCTCCCGCGTCGACACCGAGATCGACAAGCGCCTCGACGGCCTGGGCGGCGAGGAGGCCAGGAAGCTCAAGGGCAAGGCCGCGCTGGCCAACGCCCGCCTCGCCTACCAGGCGTACGAGGAGGTCTTCGGCTCCGTCGACGGCGCGCAGGCCCCCTCGGAGCGGTTCGCCGCCCTGGAGCGCGCGCACGCCAACCGGCAGCGTCCGCTGTGGGCCTCGACCGGCGTGAAGGACCCGGCGTACAAGGACACGCTGTACGTGGACGACCTGGTCGCCCCGGGCACGGTCAACACGATGCCGGAGGCCACCCTGGAGGCCACCGCCGCGCGTGGCGAGATCACCGGTGACACCGTGCGCGCCAGCTACGCCCAGGCGAAGGCCGACCTGGATGCCCTCGCCGAGCTCGGCATCAGCTACGCCGATGTCGTGCGGGTACTGGAAGAGGAGGGCGTCGAGAAGTTCGAGGCGTCCTGGACCGACCTGCTGAAGTCCACCGAGGCCGAGCTCAAGCGCCTCACTCCGGCAAAGGACTGACCTTGTCTCAACCCGCACGTGGCGACAACCCGCTGCGTGACGCTCAGGACCGACGGCTCCCGCGCATCGCGGGGCCGTCGGGCCTGGTGATCTTCGGCGTCACGGGCGACCTGTCGCGTAAGAAGCTGATGCCAGCCGTTTACGATCTGGCCAATCGCGGACTGCTGCCCCCGGGGTTCTCCCTCGTCGGCTTCGCCCGGCGCGACTGGGAGGACGAGGACTTCGCCCAGGTCGTCCACGACGCGGTGAAGGAACACGCCAGGACGCCGTTCCGCGAGGAGGTCTGGCAGCAGCTCGCCGAGGGCTTCCGCTTCGTCCCCGGCGAGTTCTCCGACGACGAGGCGTTCAAGCAGCTCAGGGCCACCATCGAGGAGCTGGACGCGGCGCGCGGCACCGGCGGCAACTTCGCCTTCTACCTGTCCGTTCCACCGAAGTTCTTCCCCACCGTCGTCGAGCAGCTCAAGAAGCACGGGCTGTCCGAGGGCCAGGGCGACTCCTGGCGGCGCGCGGTCATCGAGAAGCCCTTCGGGCACGACCTGGCCAGCGCGCAGGAGCTCAACCAGGTCGTCCACCAGGTCTTCCGGCCCAGCGACGTCTTCCGCATCGACCACTACCTGGGCAAGGAGACGGTCCAGAACATCCTGGCACTGCGCTTCGCCAACACGATGTTCGAGCCGCTGTGGAACCGCTCCTACGTGGACCACGTGCAGATCACCATGGCCGAGGACATCGGCATCGGTGGGCGCGCCGGCTACTACGACGGCATCGGCTCCGCGCGCGACGTCATCCAGAACCACCTGCTCCAGCTCCTGGCGCTGACCGCGATGGAGGAGCCGGCCTCCTTCGACGCCAAGGCGCTGGTCACCGAGAAGCTCAAGGTGCTCACGGCCGTCAAGCTGCCGCAGGACCTGGGCCGACACACCGTGCGCGGCCAGTACACGCACGGCTGGCAGGGTGGCATCGAGGTCGGCGGCTACCTGGAGGAAGAGGGCATCGACCCGCAGTCGAAGACCGACACCTACGCCGCCATCAAGCTGGGCATCGACAACCGCCGCTGGGCGGGCGTCCCCTTCTACCTGCGCACCGGAAAGCGCCTCGGCCGCCGGGTCACCGAGATCGCGGTGGTCTTCCAGCGCGCCCCGCACTCCCCCTTCGACACCACCGACACCCAGGAACTCGGGCAGAACGCCCTGGTCATCCGGGTGCAGCCGGACGAGGGCGTGACGATCCGGTTCGGTTCCAAGGTGCCGGGCACCTCCATGGAGATCCGGGACGTGACCATGGACTTCGCGTACGGCGAGTCCTTCACGGAGTCCAGCCCGGAGGCGTACGAGCGGCTGCTGCTCGACGTGCTGCTCGGCGACGCCAACCTCTTCCCCCGCCACCAGGAGGTCGAGGAGTCCTGGCGCATCCTCGACCCGATCGAGACGTACTGGGACCAGCACGGCAGGCCCGAGGAGTACACCGCCGGGACCTGGGGCCCCAGGGCGGCGGACGAGATGCTCGCACGAGACGGACGGAGCTGGCGGCGGCCATGAACATCGACCTCACGGACACCACGTCCAGCCAGATCAACTCCGCGCTGGTCCGGGCCCGCCGGGCCAGCGGCACGCCCGCCGTCGGCATGGTGCTCACCCTGGTGATCGTCACCGACGAGGGCAACCACTACGACGCGCTCAAGGCCGCCAGCGAGGCGTCCAAGGAACACCCCTCGCGCAACCTGGTCGTCATCCGTCGCCCCGGGCGTTCCCCGCGCGATCGCAAGATCGCCCGGCTGGACGCGGAGGTCCGGGTGGGCGGCGAGAACAACACCGGAGAAACGGTGCTGCTCCGCCTGCACGGCGAGCTGGCCAACCACGCCCACTCGGTGGTGCTGCCCCTGCTGCTGCCCGACGCTCCGGTCGTGGTGTGGTGGCCGGAGGACGCGCCGGAGCACCCCAGCGACGACCTGCTGGGCCAGCTCGCCGCGCGGCGCATCACCGACGCCCAGGCCACCGAGGACCCGGTCGCCACCCTCGCCCTGCGCGCGGGCACCTACACCCCGGGCGACACGGACCTGGCCTGGACCCGGATCACCCCCTGGCGCAGCGTGCTGGCGGCGGCCCTGGACCAGAAGCACGCCCCGATCACCTCGGCCTCCGTCGAGGGCGAGGCGTACAACCCCAGCAGCGAGCTGCTGGCGCTCTGGCTCGCCGAGCGGCTGGGCGTGCCGGTCGAGCGCAACGTCTCGGACGGCCCCGGCTTGACCGCGGTGCGCCTGGAGACGGCCGACGGCACGATCTGCCTGGACCGTGCGGACGGCTCGCTGGCCGAGTTGGCGATGCCCGGTCAGCCCGACCGGCATGTGGCGCTGCACCGGCGCGAGACCGCCGAGCTGATCGCCGAGGAGCTGCGCCGTCTGGACCCGGACGAGACGTACGCCTCGGCCGTCCGGTACGGCGTGCAGCGGCTGGGCGCGGGGGCCCCGGCCGCCAGGGGCGCGGTCCGGGCAGGCAGCACGGACGGCGCGGCGGCCGAGCCCGCCGCGCGACCCGAGCCCGCCGCGCCGGCCGAGGGCGGCGAGGCCACCGCCGCCAAGCCCGGCAAGAAGAAGGCGGCCTCGTCGGGAACCAGGAAGGCGGCGTCCACGTGAGTGCGCCGCAGATCGTGGTCCACCGCGACAAGGAGCTGATGGCCCGGGCCGCCGCCGCCCGGCTGATCACCCGGGTGGTGGACGCGCAGGCCGCGCGCGGCTCGGCCTCGGTCGTGCTCACCGGCGGGCGCAACGGCAACGGGCTGCTGGCCGCGCTCGCCGAGTCGCCGGCCCGGGACGCGGTCGACTGGTCGCGGCTGGACCTGTGGTGGGGCGACGAGCGGTTCCTGCCGGAAGGCGACCCGGAGCGCAACGTGACCCAGGCCCGACAGGCGCTGCTGGACGCGGTGCCGCTGGACCCGGCCCGGGTGCACCCGATGCCGGCCTCCGACGGCACCTACACCGGCGACGCCGACGCGGCAGCCGCCGCGTACGCCACCGAACTGGCCACCGCCGCAGCGCACGAGGCCGCGTCCCCGCCGGCCGGTGCCGGAGGCGGCGGCGTGCCGGCCTTCGACGTGCTCCTGCTGGGCGTCGGCCCGGACACACACGTCGCCTCGCTCTTCCCGGAGCTGCCCGCCGTGCGGGAGACGGAGCGCTCGGTGGTCGGCGTGCACGGCGCGCCCAAGCCGCCGGCCACCCGCGTCTCGCTGACGCTGCCCGCCATCCGCGCGGCCCGCGAGGTGTGGCTGCTCGCCGCCGGGGCCGACAAGGCGGGGGCGGTGGCCATCGCCCTGTCGGGCGCGGGTGAGGTGCAGGCCCCGGCCGCGGGCGCGCGCGGGCAGAGCCGCACGCTGTGGCTGCTGGACCAGAGCGCGGCGGCCGAGTTGCCGCGCGACCTGTATCCGCCCTCCTCGCCCTGACGGCGCGCCGCCGGTGGCTCGTGGTCGGTGACCGGCCCGGCGGTCTCGCTCGAACGCCCGGCCGCCGCCCCGCTGTGCGGGTGCGGCGGCCGGGCGCTTGTCCTTGCTGGTCGGGCCGGCCCCGACGGGGTCAACGCCCGCGCAGCGCCCGGTACCTGTGCACCAGGGTCGCCGTCGAACTGTCCAGCCCCGGCACCTCCTCGGCGGCGCGCAGCGCGGGCTCGACGCGCTTGGCGAGCACCTTGCCGAGCTCGACGCCCCACTGGTCGAAGGAGTCCACGTTCCAGATGGCGCCCTGGACGAACACCTTGTGCTCGTAGAGCGCGATCAGCTGGCCGAGCACCGAGGGCGTCAGCTCGCTGGCGAGGAGGGTGCTGGTCGGCCGGTCGCCACGGAAGGTCCGGTGCGGCACGAGCTCCTCGGCCACGCCCTCGGCCCGGACCTCCTCGGCCGTCTTGCCGAACGCCAGCGCCTGGCCCTGCGCGAACAGGTTGGCCATCAGCAGGTCGTGCTGCTCCGCCAGGCCGGGCAGCAGGTCGTCCACCGGCTGGGCGAAGCCGATCAGGTCCGCCGGGATGAGCTTGGTGCCCTGGTGGAGCAGCTGGTAGTAGGCGTGCTGGCCGTTGGTGCCGGGCGTGCCCCACACCACGGGCCCGGTCTGCCAGGTCACCGGCCGGCCCGCGCGGTCCACCGACTTGCCGTTGGACTCCATGTCGAGCTGCTGGAGGTAGGCGGTGAACCTGGACAGGTAGTGGCTGTACGGCAGGACCGCGTGGGCCTGCGCGTCGTGGAATCCGCCGTACCAGACGCCGAGCAGGCCGAGCAGCAGGGGCACGTTCTCCTCGGGCGGCGCGTTCAGGAAATGCTCGTCGACCAGGTGGAAGCCCGCGAGCATCTCCCGGAACCGGTCGTGGCCGATGGCGATCATCAGCGAGAGCCCGATGGCGGAGTCGTACGAGTAGCGCCCGCCGACCCAGTCCCAGAACTCGAACATGTTGGCCGGATCGATGCCGAATTCGGCGACCTTCTCCGCGTTGGTGGACAGCGCGACGAAGTGCTTGGCCACCGCCTCCTGGCCGGCTCCCAGCTCGGTCAGGAGCCAGTCGCGGGCCGAGGTCGCATTGGTGATCGTCTCGATGGTGGTAAAGGTCTTGGAAGCGACGACGAACAGCGTCTCGGCCGCGTCGAGATCACGGATCGCCTCATGCAGATCGGCGCCGTCCACATTGGATACGAAACGGAAATCCAGGTGGCGCGCGCTGTAGGCGCGCAACGCCTCATAGGCCATGGCCGGGCCCAGATCGGAGCCGCCGATGCCGATATTGACGACCGTCCTGATCGGCTTGCCGGTGTGCCCGGTCCAGTCGCCCGACCTGACGCGGTCGGAGAAGGTGGCCATCTTGGTGAGCACGGCGTGCACGGCGGGCACCACGTTCTCGCCGTCGGACTCGATGACCTTCGAGAGCGGGGCCCGTAGCGCCGTGTGGAGCACCGAGCGCCCCTCGGTGACGTTGATCTTCTCGCCGCGGAACATCGCGTCCCGCAGTTCGGCGACGCCGCTCGCGGCGGCCAGCGCCCGCAGCAGGCGCAGCGTCTCGTCGTTCACCAGGTGCTTGGAGTAGTCCAGATACAGATCGCCGACCTGGAGGGCGTAGCGCTCGCCGCGCGTCGGGTCGGCCGCGAACACCTCGCGCAGGCGCACCTCCCCGAGCTGCTCCCGGTGCTTTCCCAGCGCGATCCACTCCGGCATCTGATCGAGCCGGGTTCGGCCTTCAGCATTCATCTCGGACATCCGCCCTATTCTTCTCGTCATTGCGCGCCAGCGCCGCCCAACCTAGTTGATCAGGGCGGTACGTACGTCGCAATCGCGACTCGGCCCACGGAAAGGGCCCGGCAGCGTCTTCCGTGGGGAAGTGCTGCCGGGCCCGATGCGCCGCCGATGGGGCGTGGGTGCCGACGGGGCGCGCGCCACCAGGCGTCACGGCCCGGCCTCGGACGGGGTCCGCGCGCGGCGGTCCCGCGATCCGTCAGATCTCGCCGCGGAGCTTGGCCAGCGCCTCCGCCAGGATCGCCTCGCCGTCCGCGTCGCTGCGCCGCTCCCGCACGTAGGCGAGGTGCGTCTTGTACGGCTCGGTGCGCGGCGGGTCCGGCGGATTGTCCCGGTCCTTTCCGGCGGGGAAGCCGCAGCGCGGACAGTCCCAGGTTTCGGGAATCTGCGCGTCGCTGGCGAAGCTCGGCTGTGTCTCGTGCCCGTTCGAGCACCAGAAGGAAATGCGGAGGCGCGGCGCTGACTCGCCTCGCTCCGCCTCCCCCATCGGCCCCGCTCCGACCCGACTTCCTCGGATCGCGTTGCCACTTGCCACGGTTGTAACTCCCTGCGTGATGGTGCCGCGAAGCATCCGATAGGCGGCTCCGCTGCCGGGCGCCCCAGTCTATGTAAGGCCCAACGCGCGTCCAGCGACAGGAGTTACACCCGCCCCCGAGGACGCAAGCCCAATAATAGGCCGCGCTGACGACGGTCCGTCAGTTAATCCAGCTTCATCAGCACGCCAAGGGCGACGATGCACGCGAACCACAGCAGGCCGACCACAACGGTGATCCGGTCAAGGTTACGCTCGGCGACAGAAGAGCCGCCGACAGAGGACTGCATTCCGCCACCGAACATGTCGGACAGGCCGCCACCCTTTCCCTTGTGCATGAGCACGAGCATCATCAACAGCGCGCTGAAGATGATGAGGGCGATTGAGAACCCAGTTTCCACGGCTGGACCAACTCTCTCGGAAGCAAGAATTCTGAAAACGATCTGATGAAACGGATGGAACCGCTGAACGCCGTCGGGGCCGGACAGCGTGTTAACGCCGGTACCGGCCCCGACAGGGTACGACGGGGTAGCCCCGTCGTCATAGCTGCTACTGGTCGCGGAAGCGGACGATCTTGACGAACTCGTCCGCGTCCAGGGCGGCGCCGCCGATCAGCGCGCCGTCCACGTCCGGCTTGGCCATGATCGCCGCGATGTTGCCGGCCTTGACGGAGCCGCCGTACTGGATGCGCACCTTGTCCGCCAGGTCCCTGCTGTACAGGTCGGCCAGCCGCTTGCGGATGGCCGAGCAGACCTCCTGCGCGTCCTCGGGCGTGGCGACCTCGCCGGTGCCGATCGCCCAGACCGGCTCGTAGGCGATGACGATCGACTCGGCCTGCTCGGCGGGCAGGTCCTTCAGCGCCCCCTCCACCTGCGCGAGGGTGTGCGGCACGTGCTGGCCGGCCTTGCGGACGTCCAGCCCCTCGCCGACGCACAGGATGGGCGTGATGCCGTGCTTGAAGGCGGCCTTGACCTTGGCGTTGCAGACCTCGTCGCTCTCGCCGTGGTACTGACGGCGCTCGGAGTGCCCGACCGTCGCGTAGCTGCACTTGAGCTTGGAGAGCATGGGGCCGGAGATCTCGCCGGTGTACGCGCCGGAGTCGTGCGCCGAGATGTCCTGGGCGCCGTACTTGATCTTGAGCTTGTCGCCGTCGACCAGCGTCTGCACTGACCGCAGGTCGGTGAAGGGCGGCAGGACGGCGACCTCGACGGTGTCGTAGTCCTTGTCGGCGAGCGCGAAGGCGAGCTTCTGGACGTGTGCGATGGCCTCAAGGTGGTTGAGGTTCATCTTCCAGTTGCCCGCCATCAGCGGGGTGCGGTCACTCACGGTGTTCAGTCCTCCAGTGCGGCGAGGCCGGGGAGCGTCTTGCCCTCGAGGTATTCGAGGCTGGCGCCACCGCCGGTCGAAATGTGGCCGAAAGCGTTCTCGTCGAAGCCCAGGATGCGCACGGCCGCGGCCGAGTCCCCGCCGCCGACCACCGAGAAGGCCGGGCTGTCGAGGAGTGCCTGGGCGACGGCCCGGGTGCCGTCGGCGTAGTCGGGGTGCTCGAAGACGCCCATCGGCCCGTTCCAGAAGACGGTGGCCGCGTCGGCGAGCTTCGAGGCGTAGAGCTTGCGGGTCTCGGGGCCGATGTCCAGACCCATCTGACCGGCGGGCATGGCGTTCGCGGCGACCGTCTCCGGGTGGGTCGGCGCCTTGGCCGCCAGGTCCGGGAAGGCGGGCGCGACCACGACGTCCACCGGCAGCACGAACTCCACGCCGCGCTCGCTCGCCCGCGCCAGGTAGTCGCGGACGGTGGCGAGCTGGTCCTCCTGGACGAGCGAGGTGCCGATCTCGTGGCCCTGCGCCTTGAGGAAGGTGAAGACCATGCCACCGCCGATGAGAATGCGGTCGGCCTTCTCCAGCAGGTGGTCGATGACCCCGAGCTTGTCGGAGACCTTGGCGCCACCGAGCACGACGGCGTAGGGCCGCCGCACGTCGTCGGTGAGCTTGCGCAACACCCCGACCTCGGTGGCGATCAGGTCACCCGCCGCGTGCGGCAGCCGGGCCGGCAGGTCGTAGACGGAGGCGTGCTTGCGGTGCACGGCACCGAAGCCGTCGCCGACGTAAAGGTCGGCCAGCGCGGCGAGCTGGTCGGCGAAGGCGGCCCGCTCGGCGTCGTCCTTGCTCGTCTCGCCGGGGTTGAACCGGAGGTTCTGCAGCAGCGTGACCTCGCCGTCGCCCAGTGCGGCGACGGTGGCCTTCGCGCTCTCCCCCACGGTGTCGGTGGCGAACGTGACGTTCGTGCCGAGCAGTTCGCCGAGCCGGCCCGCGACGGGGGCCAGCGAGTACCGCTCCTCCGGCGCGCCCTTGGGGCGGCCGAGGTGCGAGGCGACGATCACCTTGGCGCCGGCCTCGGCGAGCTTGGCGATCGTGGGTGCGACGGCCCGGATGCGGCCGTCGTCGGTGATGGTGGCGCCCTCGAGCGGCACGTTGAGGTCAGCGCGGACGAACACCCGCTTGCCCGCCAGGCCGTCCTTGCTGAGGTCGTCGATCGTCTTCATGCTTCCTGGACTCCTTGAGTCTCCACGGTGGGCCTGCTGCATGGGTCAGGGCCCGGACGACGCGCCGTCGCGTCACCCGAGCCCTGTCCGCAACACATCTCGGTGACCCGGTGGCCGGGGCACCGTCCCGCGCCCCCGTGCCCACGGTCCGCCCCCACCGGGTTCACGGGGGCGCACCGGGCAGTACGGCTGCGGAAGGTTTAGAGCTGGCCGCCGACGAACGTGGTCAGGTCGACCAGGCGGTTGGAGTAGCCCCACTCGTTGTCGTACCAGCCGACGACCTTGACCTGCGCGCCCTGCGCCATGGTCAGGGAGGAGTCGAAGGTGCAGGAGGCCGGCCAGTTGACGATGTCCGAGGAGACGATGGGGTCCTCGGTGTACTCCAGGATGCCCTGGAGCTCGCCGTCGGCGGCCTTCTGGAAGGCGGCGTTGATCTCTTCCTTGGAGACCTCGCGGCTGAGTTCGAGCACGAGGTCGGTGACCGAGCCGGTGGGCACGGGCACGCGCATGGCGATGCCGTCCAGCTTGCCCTTGAGCTGCGGGAGGACCAAGGCGGTGGCCTTGGCGGCACCCGTCGAGGTCGGGATGATGTTCTCCGCGGCGGCCCGGGCGCGGCGCAGGTCCTTGTGCGGGAAGTCCAGGATGCGCTGGTCGTTGGTGTAGGCGTGCACCGTGGTCATCATGCCCTTGACGATGCCGAAGCTCTCGTCGAGGACCTTGGCCATCGGCGCCACACAGTTGGTGGTGCAGGAGGCGTTGGAGATGACGTGGTGCTGCGCGGCGTCGTACGTGTCCTGGTTGACGCCCATCACGATCGTGATGTCCTCGTCCTTGGCGGGCGCGGAGATCAGGACCTTCTTGGCGCCGGCCGCGATGTGCTTGGCGGCGTCGTCGCGCTTGGTGAAGATGCCGGTGGACTCGATGACGATGTCGGCGCCGAGCTCGCCCCAGGGCAGGGCGGCCGGGTCGCGCTCGGCCATCGTCTTGAAGGTCTGGTTGCCCACCGTGATGGTGTCGTCCGTGTGGCTGACGTTCTGCTTCAGCCGACCCAGGATCGAGTCGTACTTCAGCAGGTGGACCAGGGTGGCGTTGTCGGTCAGGTCGTTGACACCGACGATCTCGATGTCCGCACCCTGCTCCAGGAGCGCGCGGAAGTAATTGCGACCGATACGGCCAAAGCCGTTGATGCCTACGCGGATCGTCACGAACCGATCTCCTCGTTGGTGTGCCGGTCTGGACGCCGGCGAGCTGTATGGGATGTCCCCGACCGCCTTCGACCCTACCTCGTACGCGACCCGTGCGTGACATGTGACCGGCGCCCGACAGGCACCCGATCGGGGCCGTCCGAGGCGGCTCCAGGCCCGGAATAGCAGGGCCGAAGCGGCTCTCGTACGACACCCGCGGTAGGCGGTGCGTCCCCCGCGCGGCACCCCGTCGGGCACGGCGTCAGAGCTCGGGGAAGCCGCCCGGTCGGACCGTCGTGAGCGGCCGACACGGGAGCGGCGCGCGCGCCGCCCGACGCGCCCTGGGCGTCAGCCGACGACGCCCTCGACCATCTCCTCGCCCAGGTCGGCCAGGTTGGACTCGGTGCCCGGAATGCCCAGGTCCTGGGCTCGCTTGTCCGCCATGGCCAGCAGGCGCCGGATGCGGCCGGCCACCGCGTCCTTGGTCAGCGGCGGGTCGGCGAGCGCGCCCAGCTCCTCCAGCGACGCCTGCTTGTGCTCCATCCGCAGCCGACCGGCCGCGGCCAGGTGCTCGGGCACCTCCTCGCCGAGGATCTCCAGGGCGCGCTGGACGCGGGCGCCGGCCGCGACGGCCGCGCGGGCCGAGCGGCGCAGGTTGGCGTCGTCGAAGTTGGCGAGCCGGTTGGCGGTGGCCCGCACCTCGCGCCGCATCCGGCGCTCCTCCCAGGCCAACACCGACTCGTGGGCGCCCAGTCGCGTCAACAGCGCGCCGATCGCGTCCCCGTCCCGGACGACGACCCGGTCAACACCGCGCACCTCCCGCGCCTTGCTGGCGATCTGCAACCTCCGCGCCGCGCCGACCAGCGCGAGGGCGGCCTCCGGCCCCGGGCAGGTCACCTCCAGTGACGAGGAGCGGCCGGGCTCGGTCAGCGAGCCGTGGGCCAGGAACGCGCCGCGCCAGGCCGCCTCCGCGTCGCACGTCGCGCCGGAGACCACCTGCGGGGGCAGGCCGCGGATCGGGCGGCCGCGGCCGTCGACCAGCCCGGTCTGCCGGGCGAGCTGATCGCCGCCCGCCACCACCCGCACCACGTACCTGCTGCCTCTGCGCAGCCCGCCGGGCGCCATGACCACCAGGTCGGAGGCGTGCCCGAAGATTTCGAGGATGTCCTTGCGCAGCCGCCTGGCCGCGATGCCGGTATCGAGCTCGGCTTCGATCACGATGCGCCCGCTGACCAGGTGCAGCCCGCCCGCGAACCGCAGGATCGAGGAGACCTCCGCCTTGCGGCAGCAGGTCCGGGTGACGGGAAGCCGGGAAATCTCATCCTTCACCGCAGCCGTCATCGCCATGGGCCGATCCTTCCATGCATCCGAAAAATACGGTCATACGCGGCGGCCAACAGCTCGGGGTCGTGCCTGGCTGAGCCGTCCCCGGCGTCCTGCGGGGAGCAGCTTCCAGGCGCGGCCACCGGCGCCAGCTCGACCGTGCCGCCGAGCCGCGCCGCGGCCTGTCGGAGGGTGTCTCGGTCGGGCACGGCGGCCTCGTCGGCCAGCACCACGTCCAGGGCGAGTTTAGGGGCGTGTCGGGCCAAAACCTCCAAATGACGCTGCGGAGAGAAGCCGTCTGTTTCACCGGGTTGGGGCGCGAGGTTGAGCGAGAGGACCCGGCGGGCCTTCGTCTCGATCAGCGCCTCCAGCAGTTCGGGCACCAGCAGGTGCGGTATCACCGAGGAGAACCAGGAGCCCGGACCGAGGACGACCCAGTCGGCGTCGAGCACCGCGGAGACCGCCTCCGGCACGGCGGGCGGGTCGTTGGGCACCAGGTGCACCGACTGCACCTCGCCCGGTGTGAGGGCGACGGTGGCCTGCCCCCGGACGGTGCTGATCTCCTCCGGCCGCAGCGGATCGTGCCCGCGCACCAGCGCCTGGAGCTCCAGCGGCACGGCCGACATGGGCAGCACCCTGCCGTGCGCGCCGAGCAGCCGGCCGACCCACTCCAGGGCCTTCACATGGTCGCCCAGCTGCTCCCACAGGGCGACGATGAGCAGGTTGCCCACGGCGTGGCCGTGCAGCTCGCCCTCGCTGGCGAACCGGTGCTGGATCACCCGGGCCCAGGTCTGGCCCCAGTCGTCGTCGCCGCACAGGGCGGCCAGCGCCTTGCGCAGGTCGCCGGGGGGCAGAACACCCAGCTCGTCGCGGAGTCGACCGCTGGACCCGCCGTCGTCGGCGACCGTGACGACCGCGGTGAGGTCGCCGGTGATGCGGCGCAGCGCGGCGAGCGAGGCGGACAGCCCCCGGCCGCCGCCGAGCGCGACGACCTTGGGCTGGGCTCCTCGGCTGGTGCGGGCTCCGACCAGGCGCCGGAACCGTCGGGAACGGACGGTCACTCGCGCCCCATGTCCCGGTGCACGATCACCGTCTCCACTCCCTCGGCGGCCAGCCGGGTGGCCAGTTTCTCCGACATGGCCACACTGCGGTGCTTGCCGCCCGTGCAGCCGACGGCGATGGTGACGTACCGCTTGCCCTCGCGGCGGTAGCCGGCGGCGATGAGCTGGAGGAGTTCGGCGTACCGGTCCAGGAACTCCTTGGCCCCGGGCTGGTTGAAGACGTAACCGGAGACCTCCTCGTTGAGCCCGGTGAAGGGGCGCAGCTCGGGGACCCAGTGCGGGTTGGGCAGGAAGCGGCAGTCCACGACGAGATCGGCGTCGACCGGCAGCCCGTACTTGTAGCCGAAGGACATGACGGTGGCCCGCAGCTCGGGTTCCTCGTCGCCGGCGAACTGGGCGTCCATCTTGGCGCGCAGCTCGTGGACGTTGAGGCTGGAGGTGTCGATCACCAGGTCGGCGTCGCCGCGCAGCTCGCGCAGCAGGTCGCGCTCGGCGGCGATGCCGTCCACGATGCGACCGTCGCCCTGGAGCGGGTGCGGGCGGCGCACCGACTCGAAGCGCCGCACCAGCGCGTCGTCGGATGCCTCCAGGAAGAGCACGCGGCGCTTGACGTGCTTGGCCTCCAGGTCGGCCAGCGACTCGCGGAGGTTGTCGAAGAAGCGACGGCCCCGTACGTCGACGACCACGGCGATCCGGGCGACGTTGCCCTGCGAGCGCGCCCCGAGGTCCACCATGGTGGGGATCAGGGCGGGTGGCAGGTTGTCCACCACGAACCAGCCGAGGTCCTCCAGACACTTGGCGGCCGTGCTGCGACCGGCCCCCGACATGCCGGAGATGATCACCAGCTCGGGGATGGCCACCGGTTCGGCGACCTCGCCCGTGTTGCCCGTACTCACCTGTGCTTCATCTCCATCGATCTCGTTCACGGTGTGTCCCCCCGTTCCGATGATGCCGCCGTGGTCGGGGCGTCATCTTCAATGATCTCTCCTGTGGCGGTGTTCACCGCCGGAGCGGCCGGAGCCGCCTGGGCCAGGGCCGCGGCGACGGTCTCGGCCGTCTTGCGGCCGACGCCGGGCACCTCGCAGAGCTGGTCGACCGTGGCGGCGCGCAGCCGCTTGAGCGAGCCGAAGTGCTTGAGCAGGGCGCGCTTGCGGGTCTCCCCCAAGCCTGCCACCGCGTCCAGCGGACCGGCCTTGAAGCTCGCCGCGCGCTTGGTGCGCTGGTAGCTGATCGCGAACCGGTGCGCCTCGTCGCGCACCCGCTGGAGCAGGTACAGGCCCTCGCTGCTGCGGGGCAGGACGACCGGGTCGTCGTCGTGCGGCAGCCAGACCTCCTCCAGCCGCTTGGCCAGGCCGCAGACGGCCACGTCGTCGATGCCCAGCTCGTCCAGGGCCCGCTGGGCGGCGGCGACCTGCGGCTGTCCGCCGTCGACGACCACGAGCTGCGGCGGGTAGGCGAACCGGCGCGGCCGGCCCTCCTCGTCGCGGCCCGAGTCGGCCACCGAGCCGGACCTGGGCCTCCCGTCCGGGCCCAGCTCCTCGACGGTGACGCGGCCCGGGACCTGGCCGGCGGCGGCGCCCGCGTCGGCCGGGGCGTCGGTGGGCCGCTCCGGCGACGCGTCGACCCCCTCGGCGGCCGGCTCCCACTCGCCGGTCTTCTGCTTCTCCTGGAGATAGCGCCGGAAGCGGCGGCTGACCACCTCGTGCATCGAGCGGACGTCGTCCTGGCCGGCGAAGGACTTGATCTGGAAGCGCCGGTACTCGCTCTTGCGCGGCAGGCCGTCCTCGAAGACCACCATCGAGGCGACCACGTCGTCACCCTGGAGGTGCGAGATGTCGAAGCACTCGACCCGCAGCGGCGCGCTCTCCAGGTCGAGGGCCTCGGCGATCTCCTCCAGCGCCCGCGAGCGGGTGGTCAGGTCGGAGGCCCGTTTGGTCTTGTGCAGCACCAGGGCCTGCTGCGCGTTCCTGGCGACGGTGGCCATCAGGTCCTTCTTGTCGCCGCGCTGGGGTATGCGCAGGGACACGTGGGAGCCGCGGCGGTCGGTGAGCCACTGGTTGATCGCCGAGGTGTCCTCGGGCAGGACGGGGACCAGCACCTCCTTGGGCACGGCGTCGCCGCTCTCCTCGCCGTACAGCTGCTGGAGCGCGTGGGCGACCAGGCCCGCCGTGTCCACGGCCTCGACCTTGTCGGTGACCCAGCCGCGCTGGCCGCGCACGCGCCCGCCGCGCACGTGGAAGATCTGGACGGCGGCCTCCAGTTCGTCCTCGGCCACCGCGATCAGGTCAGCGTCGGTGGCGTCGGTGAGGACGACGGCGTTCTTCTCCATCGCGCGCTTGAGCGCCTCGACGTCGTCCCGCAGCCGGGCCGCCTTCTCGTACTCCATCTCCTCGGACGCCTCGCGCATGCGGGCCTCCAGACGCCGGATGTAGGCGCCCGTGCGACCGGCCATGAAGTCGCAGAACTCCTCGGCCAGCGCCCGGTGTTCGGCGGCGTCCACCCGGCCCACGCAGGGGGCGGAGCACTTGCCGATGTATCCCAGCAGGCACGGCCGGCCGATCTGGGCGGAGCGCTTGAAGACCCCGGCGGAGCAGGTGCGTACGGGGAAGACGCGCAGCATCAGGTCCACGGTCTCGCGGATCGCCCACGCGTGTCCGTAGGGGCCGAAGTAGCGCACGCCCTTGCGCTTGGGGCCGCGCATCACCTGGACCCGGGGGAACTCCTCGTTGAGCGTCACGGCCAGGGACGGATAGCTCTTGTCGTCGCGGTACTTGACGTTGAACCGGGGGTCGAACTCCTTGATCCACGCGTACTCCAGCTGGAGCGCCTCGACCTCGGTGGAGACGACGGTCCACTCCACGGAGGCGGCCGTGGTGACCATGGTGCGGGTACGCGGGTGCAGGTTCGCCAGGTCCTGGAAGTACGAGGACAGTCGCGGGCGCAGGCTCTTCGCCTTGCCGACGTAGATCACGCGCGCGTGCTGGTCCCGGAACTTGTAGACCCCGGGCGAGTCGGGGATCTGTCCCGGCTTGGGTCGGTAGCTGCTGGGGTCGGCCATGGTCACCACCCTACTGGCGGGCTGTGACAGTCCGGCCGCGATGCGACACCGCGAACCGGCCCGCGTCATGGGTCGCGGGGCGCCGCCGGCCCTGGTCGCGGGGCGCCGGCGGCGCGGCCCCGACCGCCGACGCGGCCGTGCCGCACCGGCCCGGTTCGGTCGGTGCGGCACGGCCCGTGAGCCGGGGGTAGCGCCGTGGCGTGGTGCGCCCTGGCGTACGCCCCGCGCGGGGGGGCGCCGGCGGGTCAGCGACGCCGCAGGCGCAGGGCGACGGCCCCGGACAGCCCGAGTGCGACGAGCGCCGCCAGCGCGGTGAGCGCGGACGTCGCGGTCAGCAGGCCCTCGTCACCCGTGGCGGCCGTGGCCCCCTGCCGCACGGCGTCCGGCGCGCTCTTGGCGGCCGGCGCCTGGTGGGGGGTGGTCGAGCTGGCGTCGGACCCCTGACCGAAGCCGCCGGCCTCGCCGCGCTTGTCGTACCGGGAGCCGGGCAGCTTGTCCGCGTACGCCCGGTGGACGCGTTCGCGGTAGGCGGCCACGGTGGTCCCGCGAGCGCCGACGGCCCGTTCGGCGTCGGTGTCCAGGGGCAGGATCCGCTCGCCGCGCTGCACGTACCAGGCGTCGATCTGCGGCTCGCGGAAGACGGTGCCGCCCGCGAGCTTCCGCTCACCCTTGGCCACGTAGTACGTCTCGTCACCGCCGGTGGCGATGTTGACCACCTTCCAGGAGCCGCCGGTGCGCGCGGTCCACACGGAGGCGACCTGTCCGTCGGCGGACAGCGCCTTGCTGGCCAGGAAGTCCAGCGTGGCGATCGGCTCGCGGCCGGTGCCCTTGGCGTCGGCGACGAAACCGGGCGCCAGGGTGTAGACGGGCACCGTCGCCCCCTCGATACGCGGTCGCGCCTTCCCCCTGGCGGCGGCGCCGTCCGCCGTGGCGGCGGCGTCCCGGGCGAAGAAGCGCGCGAGGCTGTCGAGGGTGGCGGGGGCGGTGGTCGCGTCGCGCGCCGCGTCGACGGCGGTGGCGGCCGGGGCCTTGGGCGAGGCCGGCGACGGTGAGTCGGCCGCGGCGGGCGGGGCACCGCCGACCAGGACGGCGAGGGCGGCCAGGGTCGCCGCGCCCGCCGCGTACCGGGCGCGCGGCGACGTGTTCGGCTGGGGCGTGTGTTCGGCGCTCATGTCCTCACGCTCCGATCTGGTAGAGCGAGTGAGTCCACGTGTGCTGGTTGTTGCTCACGTACCAGTTGTGCGCGGCCCAGTTGTAGCGGTTGTTGGAGGGCCAGGGGTCGCCCCAGTAGACGAAGCCGTTGGCGTTGTCGTAACCGTAGATGACATGCATGTGGCCTCCGCCCGAGGACCACTGGATGCGGGTCTCAATGGGGCGATTCGCGTTGATCTCGTTCTGGACCGCGCCGTACTGCAACCAGTCGTTGATGTACGAGCCCGGCCTGATGCCCGCCCAACGCAGCGCAGTTTGCACGTTACCGAGGGTAGCCTGATTGTTGGGGCAGTCGGGGCCCTGCTGCCTGTTGAACGCGGCGTTGCAGAACTGGTTCTGGCTGAGGTTCTTGCCCATCCAGGTGGCGATGGTGTTGCCGGCGGCCGACCAGCACCAGTTGGTCTTCTGCTGCGCCTGCATGGTGATGTTCAGCCGGTTCGCGGCGCGGGCCTCCCGCGAGTCGTCGGGGGCGGCGGTGGCCGTGGCCGCGGGGGCGGCCAGCAGGGCGACCGCGGCGAGCGCGGTCACGGACAGTCGTCTACGTCGGGAGCCGCGCGCACGGCGCGGTCGCAGGGTGAGGGGCATGGGCGTTCCTCCCGGGATGCGAGGGGAGTGGGGTGGAGGAGCGCGTCCGGACGCTGCGAGGAGCATCAGGTGTTGTCCGAGCACAGTCAACGCGCTTCAATGCGTGGTGATAATCGACGTGAACGGTCGGCACCAGATGTGAACGCCCCCGCACCCGGCCAGCTGGATCACGGCGCGCGAGGCACCACACCGGAGCGATCCGATCGTGAATGTTCACGTAGGGCACCGGGGTGTGAACATCCGTCCTGACACGGCTCAGGGGAGGCATGCGATGCGACAGACCGCCACGCGTTCGGACGCGGTCGAGGCCGAGTTGGCACGGGCGCTGCGCACCGGCCCCTTCCCCCTCGCCCTGCGGACCGCGCTCGCCGCGCGCGGCCTGGCGCTCCACCGCGTGCAGCACCGACTGGCGCAGCGCGGCGTCAAGGTCGGCGTCACCAGCCTCAGCTACTGGCAGCAGGGCGCCCGCACTCCGCGCCGGGCGGAGTCCCTACGCGCCGTGCGCGCGCTCGAGGACGTGCTCGACCTGCCCGCCCACGCCCTGACCCGGCTTCTGGAACCGGCGCTACGCCCCGACGTCGAGCGCCCCGCCGCCCGCTCCTACCGCACGCTGCACGAGCAGTCCGAGTCCGTCGCCCTGCTGATCTCCGACCTCGGCTCACCCCTCGACGGCGGCCTGCACACCGTCTGCCACCTGGAGCGCATCCACATCGGCGCCCACCGGGAACTGTCGGCCCGCGAGTCCCAGCACGTGGTCCGGGCGCACCGGGACGGCGTGGACCGCTACCTCGCCATCCACCAGGGCGACCACGGCTGCGAGCCCGGCCAGGTCCGGGTGCGCGCGACGGACAACTGCCGGGTGGGCCGACTGCGCTGGCACTCGACCACCGGCGTCCTGGTCACCGAACTCCTCTTCGACACCCGGCTGCGCGCCGGCGACACCCACGTGTTCAGCTACGTCGTCGAGGACGGCACGGGCGGCCAGAGCACCGAGTACTTCCGGGGCTTTCCCTTCGCGGGCGGCCAGTACGTCCTCCAGGTGCGGTTCGACCCGACCGCCCTGCCCGTACGCTGCCACCGCTTCGCGCAGGGCTCCGCCGGCGCCACCCGCAGCGGCCAACACGAGCTCACCCTGAGCGGCCAGCACCGCTCCGTCCACCTCACGGAGCAGGGCGTGCGTCCCGGCATTCTGGGCATCGCGTGGGACTGGGCGTAACCCCCGGAGGCCGGTGACCGGGGGCGGGGCGGACGCGCGGCTCGCGGGCCGCCGCGCTGTCGCCGCTGGCCACGGCCGGCCCCGGGGCGGGCGAGCGCGACGGGGCGCACACAGAGGCGGCCCGGCCACGGTGGGGGCGCTCCCTCGCGTACGCCCCGGTCGGACGGCCTTGTCCCGCGCGCGCCGGCGGGCGGCCGGCGCCCGAGCCGCATGCGCACACCGGGGGCGAGCCGCCACGCGGCACCCCGCGCCCCGTGCCGTCGGGCTACGCGAAGGCGGCCACGAAACGCCGCTGCCAGGGCGTTTCCACGGCCCGAGGCGCGTAGTGCCGTCGCACGTACGCCACGGCCTCGCCGCTGGGCACCCCGTCCAGCACGGCGAGGCAGGCCAGCGCGGTACCGGTGCGCCCGACCCCGCCGCCGCAGGCGATCTCGACGCGCTCGGACGCGGCCCGCGCCCATGCCAGCCGCAACGCCTCACCGGCGGCCGTGCGATCCGAGGGCAGCCAGAAGTCCGGCCAGCGGACCCACCGGGCCTCCCACGCGACGGCGGGCGGCCGGCGGCCCCGCAGATACAGCGCGAAGTCCGGCTGAGGACCGGCGGGAAGCGGATGCCGCAGCCCCCGGCCGCGCACGAGCCGGCCCGACGGCAGCCGCAACACACCCGTCGTCGTATCGGAGTCCCAGGTAGCGATCACACCGCGAGCGTAACTCTCCTCCCGGCAGCACGCGTTGAACCGCCCACGGCCGAGAGTCACGCAGGTGGCGAACGTGCGAGTGGCCAGCCCGCCCGCGCGGCCGGCGGCGCGCGCACGACCGGGGTCCGGTTGGCTGGCGGGCCGGGTGGCTGGCGGGTCCGGGACCGGCGGCGTGCGGCGGGCACGCGCGCCCGGCGTGCGCGGGGAGCCCGTCCGGGTGGTCCCGCCGGGCGGAGACGCCAGCCCGGGCCGGGGCTCGGGGGCACGTGCCACGGGGCGATGCGGGCTCGGCCAGGTCGACGGCTGAGCCGCGAGGAGCGCACGCGGAGGCTGAACCACTCGCGCACGGGGCGTCCGGGGCCCGCGAGGTTCAGGGGCGTCGGCCAGCGTGCGCGGACACCCGGGGCGGTACGCGCGCGGGCGGGTCGGCCGACGCCTGCGGCGCTGGCCGGCGCGGCCGGGCGCCACGAGCGCGAGGCCCGGACCACACGTCCGTGAACGGCGAGGAGAGGTGGCCTGCGCCCGGGCCCGCAGGGTCCCACCCGCACGGACGGCACCGCGCGCGGCGCGGGCTCACCCTCCAGCGCGGCCCCGGCCACGCGAGCGGGGAGCCGCGCACCCGCCGCGCGAGCGGCCCCCGGCGAGCGGGTGGCCCGCGAACGGCTCGTACGCGCGCGCCCCGCCCTCGGCCGTCACGCCTTGGGGCCCGCCACCAGCTTCCCGCCCTCCAGCCGCACCGGCACGGCGGGCAGCGGGGCGCCGGCCGGGCCGTCGAGCACCTTGCCCGTGGCCGGGTCGAACTTGCTGTGGTGGCAGGGGCACTCGGCCTCGCCGTCCTCGATCTTCCGCAGGGTGCACCCCGAGTGCGTACACACCGCGCTGAACGCCCTGAACTCCCCCTTCGCCGGCTGCGAGACGAGCAACCGGTCGTCGCGGTAGAGCTTCGCCTCCCCCACCGGAACCGCGTCCGGGGACCCCAGGTCCACGGGGGCGGTCGGCGTCGCCGGCCCGGGACGGGCGGCGCCCGCCGAGCACGCGGCCACGCCGAGCCCGGCAGCGCCCGCCAGTGCCGCCCCTCGCAGCACGGTCCGACGGCTGGCGCTCTGGCAACTCATGGGTACTCCACAGGGCACTTGGGGGAACTGGATCACGAAGCGAGCACGGCCGACGATACCCGGCCAGATGGCCGGGTCAGCGCCCGCGTCGGCGTTTACGCACCGCGTTCCCGTACGGTAATTTCTGCCCGTTCCCCGGGCGCCGGGCCCGCGTGCGCACCACGCGACGCGACCGGTCCCCGAGCCCGTCGCGCGAGCCGTGGCGGCCCCGGTTCGGCGCGGCGCGCCCGTCGAAAGGCACCGACGTGAGGACCCCGCACGAGGCGGCGCGGCGCTCGGCCCCCCGACGGCCACCGATCCGCCGAACGCCACCCCGCCGCGCACCGCGCGTCGACCACCCGGCGCCCGGCCCCCCGCCACGCGGGGCCCGCCACCCCCGCGCCGCTCGTCCCGCGACCTTCCGGACCGGCCGTCGTACGCCGTCGCCCCGCCCGCCGGCTCCCGCGCACTCCGTCGCCCGCCGCGCCGCGCACCAGCGGCCCGCCCCCTGGAGAGGACTCCCCCTCGTGATCGTCGTCGCCGGAGAAGCCCTGATCGACCTCGTCCCCAGTTCGGCGCCGCCGTCCGCCGCCGGGGGCCTCGCCCCGCTGGTCCCCCGCCGGGGCGGCGGCCCCTACAACACCGCGCTGGCCCTGGGGCGGTTGGGCTCCCCCACCACGTTCTGCTCGCGGGTGTCCACCGACGGCTACGGCGCGGCACTCCTGGACGGCCTGCACGCCGCCGGGGTGGACACCGCCGCCGTTCAACGCGGCCCCGAGCCCACCACCCTGACCGTGGCCGAGATCAGCGAGAACGGTTCGGCCGGCTACGTCTTCTACGTCGAGGGCACCGCGGACCGGCTCTTCCAGCTCCCGGCCGCCCTGCCGCCCGGGACCACGGCCCTCTCCCTGGGCACGTGCTCACTGGTCCTCGAGCCCGGCGCCACGGCGTACGAGGCGCTGCTGCGGCGCGAGGCGCAGCGTGGGGTGTTCACCACCCTGGACCCCAACATCCGAGCCGGGCTGATCGCGGACCCCGCCGCCTACCGCGCTCGCTTCACGAGCTGGCTGCCGCACATCGACCTTCTCAAGCTGTCGGTGGAGGACGCGACCTGGCTCGCCGGCTCGCCCGACGTCGTCGCCGCCGCACGCGACTGGCTCGCGGCGGGCCCCTCGGCCGTGGTGATCACCTACGGCGCGGACGGGCTGGCCGTCCACACCCGGCCCGGTGTCGAACTACGGGTCCCGGTCGCACCGGTCGACGTCGTCGACACCATCGGCGCGGGCGATACGGTCAACGCCGCGCTCCTGCACCGGCTCGCCGCGCACGACGCGCTGTCCAGGGCCGCGGTGGCCGGCCTCGCGCCCGACGCCTGGCGGGACATCCTGTCCTTCGCCGCCCGTGCCGCCGCCCTTACCTGCTCTCGCGCCGGCGCCGAGCCCCCCTTCGCCGCCGAACTCGCCTGACTCGACCGGGCCGACGCCGCGTCGGCCCGGCCGCCGGTGGGTGGCCGCGCCCGTCGGGCGGGGGCGCGGCCACCCACGGCCCGCTCGCCGCCTAGCGCGCGGTCCGCTTCGTCGCGGTCTTCTTCGCGGTGGCCTTCGTCGCGGTGGCCTTCTTCGCCGCCGTGCCCTTGGTGGGCGTGGCCTTGACGCTCGTGGCCGCCGTGGCCTTCTTCGCCGCGCTCTTCTTCGCGGTGCGCTTGCGCGCCGGAGCCACGGCCGCGTCGCTGACCCGGTCGCCCAACAGGTCCCGGAGGAACTTGCCGGTGTGGCTGGTCGGCACGGACGCCACCTGCTCGGGGGTGCCCTCCGCGACGACGAGGCCGCCGCCGCTGCCACCCTCGGGGCCCATGTCCACGACCCAGTCGGCCGTCTTGATCACATCGAGGTTGTGCTCGATGACGATCACGGTGTTGCCCTTGTCGACCAGCCCGGACAGCACCTTGATCAGCTTGCTGATGTCCTCGAAGTGCAGACCGGTGGTCGGCTCGTCCAGGACGTACACCGTGCGCCCCGTGGACCGCTTTTGCAACTCGCTGGAGAGCTTGACGCGCTGGGCCTCACCACCGGAGAGGGTGGGCGCGGACTGGCCGAGCCGCACGTACCCCAACCCGACCTCGTTGAGCGTGCGCAGGTGCCGGGAGATGGCCGGCACGGCCTCGAAGAAGTCCAGGGCCTCCTCGATGGGCATGTCCAGCACCTCGGCGATGGACTTGCCCTTGTAGTGGACCTCCAGCGTCTCGCGGTTGTAGCGCGCGCCGTGGCAGACCTCGCACGGCACGTACACGTCCGGCAGGAAGTTCATCTCGATCTTGATGGTGCCGTCACCGGAGCAGTTCTCGCACCGGCCGCCCTTGACGTTGAACGAGAACCGGCCCGGCAGATAGCCGCGCACCTTGGCCTCCATCGTCTCCGCGAACAGCCTGCGGACATGATCGAAGACGCCGGTGTACGTCGCCGGGTTGGAGCGCGGCGTCCGACCGATCGGCGACTGGTCCACGTGCACGACCTTGTCGACGAGGTCGTCGCCCTCCACTCGGGTGTGGCGGCCCGGGACCGAGCGCGCGCCGTTGAGTTCACGCGCCAGGTGCGTGTACAGGATGTCGTTGACCAGGGTCGACTTGCCCGAACCGGAGACACCGGTAACCGCCGTCAGCACGCCCAGCGGGAACGACACGTCAATGTCACGGAGGTTGTTCTCTCGTGCGCCGTGCACGGTCAACTGCCGCTCGTGGTCCACCGGTCGCCGGTCGTCCGGCGTCGGGATGGCCCGCTTGCCGGCCAGGTACTGCCCGGTCACCGAGGCGTCGTTGCTCAGCAGCTCGGCCAACGGACCGCTGTGGACCACCTTGCCGCCGTGCTCGCCCGCGCCGGGGCCGATGTCCACCACCCAGTCCGAGGTCTTGATGGTGTCCTCGTCGTGCTCCACGACGATCAGCGTGTTGCCGAGGTCGCGCAGCCGGACCAGGGTCTCGATCAGTCGGTGGTTGTCGCGCTGGTGCAGGCCGATGGACGGCTCGTCCAGCACGTAGAGCACGCCGACCAGGCCCGATCCGATCTGGGTGGCCAGCCGGATGCGCTGGGCCTCGCCGCCGGAGAGGGTGCCGGCGGCCCGGTTCAGCGAGAGGTAGTCGAGGCCGACGTCCACCAGGAAGCGCAGCCGCTCGTTGACCTCCTTGAGCACCCGCTCCGCGATGGTCTTCTCGCGGGCGCTCAGCTTCAGGGCGCGCAGGAACTCGGCGCACTCGCTGATCGACATGGCCGAGATGTCTGCGATCGACCGGTCCTGCACCGTGACCGCGAGAACGATGGGCTTGAGCCGCGTGCCCTCACAGGTCGGGCACGGCACCTCGCGCATGTAGCCCTCGAAGCGCTCGCGACTGGCGTCGCTCTCCGCCTCGGAGTGGCGCCGCTTCACGAACGGCACCGCCCCCTCGAAGGCCGTGGTGTAGGCGCGCTCACGTCCGTACCGGTTGCGGTAGCGCACCTCGATCTGCGTCTTGTGTCCGTTGAGCAGGGCCTTCTTGGCCCGCTGGGGCAGTCCGGCCCACGGGAGGTCGGTACGGAAGCCCAGCGCGTCCGCCAGCGCGCCCACCAGCCGCGCAAAGTAGTCCTTGGTGTGGCCGTGGGACCACGGGTGGATGGCGCCCTCGTCGAGCGACTTCTCCTCGTCCGGGATGATGAGCTCCGGGTCCACCTCCATCCGGGTGCCGATGCCGGTGCACTCCGGGCAGGCGCCGAAGGGCGAGTTGAACGAGAAGGAGCGCGGTTCGAGCTCCTCGAAGGACAGGTCGTCGTACGGGCAGTAGAGGTGCTCCGAGAACATCCGCTCACGCTGCGGGTCGTCCTCGTCGAGATCCACGAAGTCCAGGATGACCATGCCGCCGGACAGGCCCAGGGCGGTCTCCACCGAGTCCGTCAGCCGCCGCTTGGCGCTGTCCTTGACGGTGAGGCGGTCGACCACCACCTCGATGGTGTGCTTCTCCTGCTTCTTGAGCTTCGGCGGCTCGGAGAGCTGCACCGTGACCCCGTCCACACGGGCCCTGCTGTACCCCTTGGTCTGCAGGTCCGAGAAGAGGTCGACGAACTCCCCCTTGCGCTCGCGGGCCAGCGGGGAGAGCACCTGGAAGCGGCTGCCGGGGGGCAGCTCCAGGACACGGTCCACGATCGCCTGTGGCGACTGACGGGCGATGGGGCGCGAGCACTCGGGGCAGTGCGGCTTGCCGATCCTGGCGAACAGCAGGCGCAGGTAGTCGTAGACCTCGGTGATGGTGCCGACCGTGGAGCGCGGGTTGCGCGAGGTGGACTTCTGGTCGATGGAGACCGCTGGCGAGAGCCCCTCGATGAAGTCCACGTCGGGCTTGTCCATCTGGCCCAGGAACTGTCGTGCGTAGGAGGAGAGCGACTCGACGTAACGGCGCTGCCCCTCGGCGAAGATCGTGTCGAACGCGAGAGACGACTTGCCCGACCCCGAGAGCCCGGTGAAGACGATGAGGGAGTCACGCGGGAGGTCGAGCGAGACATTCTTGAGATTGTGCTCGCGAGCGCCACGGACGATGAGACGGTCGGCCACGCCGGTCGGCACCTTTCTTGAGAGAGGCGGAGCGGAGCGGAGCCCCGGAACCCAGAGTAGGGGGGACGCCCCGGAGAGATGGTGGTTCGATGCCACACACGAGCCTATAGCACGCACATTCGAATAACGGAGAAAGCCCACCACCTTCACCCGATCGAGTGGCGCGGACTACCGTTGGATCATGACTGACTTCGCGCATGACGCGGCTGCCGTGCAGGCTGCCACCGATCGCCTGCTGACCGCGGTGACCCCGCTGGACGACGAGGCTGTCGCCCGTCCGTCGCGGTTGCCTGGCTGGACCCGCGGCCACATCCTGGGCCACCTCGCCCGGAACGCTGACGCCATCGTGAACCTCCTCACCTGGGCGCGCACCGGCGACGAGACCCCGATGTACGCCAACGACGACGCCCGCAACGCCGACATCGCCCGCGATGCCAACCGCCCGATGGCCGTACATCTCGACGACCTCCGCACCAGCGCGTTCCGCTTCAATTCGGCGACCGCGGCCCTGAGCAAGGACCGGTGGGACTACGTGGTCGCCATGCGCAACGGCGTGACCGAACGCGCCGCCCGGCTCCCCTTCCGTCGCCTCGTCGAGGTCGAGCTGCACCACGTTGACCTGGACATCGGCTATGAGCTCACCGACCTGCCGGCCGACTTCGTGGAGCGGGAGGTGGAGTTCCTGGCCAGCGGTAAGTTCGCCGGGCACGCGGACGTGCCCGCGCTGACGCTCACGGTTCCCGGCGGGCACACCTGGCGCACTGGTCGCACCGACAGGGAGCCCACCACCGTCGAGGGTACGCCCGTCGCGCTGCTCGGTTGGCTCACCGGCCGAACCGACGGCTCGGACCTGTCCTCGGGCGCCCCGCTGCCCACGATCCCGCCACTAGGCTGAGGTCATGACGTACAGCGGAGCGGTGGAGGTCGGCGGCCCCGCCGACGTGCACGAACTGACCGATCTCATGGTCTCGAAGATCGCGGTCGGTCCGATGAACAACAACGCGTACCTGCTGCGCTGCCGGGCCACGGACGAGCAGCTCCTCATCGACGCGGCCAACGACTCCCCGCGCCTGCTCGCCTTCGTCGGCGACGACGGCATCGCCTCGGTGGTCACCACTCACCAGCACGGCGACCACTGGCAGGCGCTGGACGAGGTGGTCCGCGTGACCGGTGCCCGGACGTACGCGGGTCGCCACGACGCCGACGGCATCCCCGTGCGGACCGACGTCCTGGTGGACGACGGCGACACGATCCGCGTGGGGCGGGTCGAGCTCACCGCGCGCCACCTGGTCGGACACACCCCGGGGAGCATCGCCCTGGTCTACGACGACCCGCATGGGCACCCGCACGTCTTCACCGGAGACTGCCTCTTCCCCGGCGGGGTCGGAAACACCTGGGGCGAGGAGCGATCGTTCGCCAGCCTCATCGACGACGTCGAGCGCAAGCTCTTCGACGTCCTGCCGGACGAGACCTGGGTCTACCCGGGCCATGGAGCGGACACCACGCTGGGCGCCGAGCGCCCGCACCTGGGCGAGTGGCGCGAGCGCGGCTGGTAGCCGTCCCCCGAGGCAGCGCGTACAACACAGTGCCCCTGGCGTCCGTGGACGCCAGGGGCACTGTCGTGCGCCGCGCGTCGGCAGGGGCTCCGCGCTCCGGCGCACCGGGAGGGCGCCGCCGGGTCCCGCCCCGGCGGCGCCTGGTCGTGCGAGCCCTCAGGCGTCGACGCCGTTCTTGTTCTCGGCTTCCGCCTGGGCCTGCTTCTTCGCAGCGCGCAGGCTGGTGATCGTGGTGACCACGAGCACCGCGCAGATCACGCCGAGGGAGACCGGGATGCTGATCTCGGGGACGTTCACACCGGACTCGTGCAGCGCGTGCAGCACCAGCTTCACGCCGATGAAGCCGAGGATGACCGACAGCCCGTACGAGAGGTGGACCAGCTTCTTGAGCAGGCCACCGATGAGGAAGTAGAGCTGTCGCAGGCCCATCAGGGCGAAGGCGTTCGCCGTGAACACGATGTACGGGTCCTGGGTGAGGCCGAAGATCGCGGGAATCGAGTCCAGGGCGAACAGGATGTCGGTGGTACCGATCGCCAACATCACGATGAGCATCGGCGTCATCAGCCGCTTGCCGTTCTCGACGACGAACAGCTTGGTGCCGTGGTACTTGTCGGTCGACGGGAACCGTCGCTCCACCAGCTTCAGGAAGCGGTTCTCCTCGAACTCCTCGTCCTCCTCCTCGGCCCGCGCCTCCTGGATGAGCTTCCAGGCGGTCCAGACGAGGAAGGCGCCGAAGATGTAGAAGACCCAGGCGAAGTTGGCGATGATCGCCGCGCCCGCGCCGATGAAGACGGCGCGCAGCACCAGGGCGATGAGCACGCCGACCATCAGCACCCGCTGCTGGTAAATCGAGGGCACCGCGAACTTCGACATGATCAGGACGAAGACGAAGAGGTTGTCGACGCTCAGCGACTTCTCGGTGATGAAGCCCGCGGTGAACTCACCGGCCGGCTGCCCTCCCCCGAAGATCAACAGGCCGAGCCCGAAGAGACCGGCGAGGGCGACCCACACCGCCGTCCAGATACCGGCCTCCTTGATGGAGACCTCGTGCGGCTTGCGGCCACCGATGAAGAAGTCGATGGCGATCAGGGCGGACAGACCAACGATGGTCAGCACCCACATGGTCAAGGAAACGTCCACTGCTCCTCCGGCAGATTGCGTACGGCAACTATCAGCGTCGTCGCTGCCGGAGGTCTCTTCCGCCTGAGTCGGCCACACGTGTCACCGACCCATCAGGCCGACGCCCCGGGACCAAGGTCCGTGATGACGGGAACGTCGCAACAGGGAGTACTCCCCTCCGCAGACAGAAGAGTACAGGGAAAGCCAAGGAATAGTAAAGAGAGTAAAGAGCGAGCTAAACACGCAGAACGCACGGGCGCCCTGGTGTACCCGACCAGTGGTTCCGTGGTCGAGCGGCCAGGGCGCCCGTCAGCCGTCAGTCCGCGATGTCCTGTCCTCGGTAGGACTCCCTGGCCCGGGTCACCTCGCGGAGCACCCGCGTCAGGACCTCGCTGCCCTGCGGCGCCTGCGAGGGCTCGAACGTCCACGCGTGCCCGACCCAGGGGTCGGCCAGGTGGTCGTCGGCGATGGGCGTCACCCGCAGCAGCGCGCGCCACAGCGGGTCGAGGACCGGACCGTAGGCCCGCGCGTCCTCCCGGTCGGCCACCATCATCAGGTGCACGCCGACGGAGGGCCCCTCGTCCGCCAGGTACCGCAACTGGGTGACGGCCCGGTCGTCGAACCCGTGCGGGAAGTCGTTGACGATCAGCAGCTGCTGCGCGGTGTCCAGGTCGCGGGGCAGGGCGTCGACGGCGTCGCTGCGTATCGCCATCTGCACCAGGTCAACCCGCTGGGTCAACTTCGCCAGCACCGCCGCCACCCCCTGGGCCCCCGCCGCCGGCGGCTCGGCCAGGACTCCCGTGCCGGTCAGCGGGGTGAGCGCGGTGGCCCCCGCGCCGGCCGGGTCGATCACGTGCACCGTGAACTCGCCAGCCGGATACACCGCGATCAGTCGTGCCGCGTGCGCGACGGCACTCTCCATCGCCAGTCGGCGCAGCTCGGTGGAGTCGACCATGGCCGCGTCCGGAGATCCGCCGCGACCGCTGTCCACCCACAGCCCGCGCTCCAACGGCAGCCGGACGATCATGGGAATACGCAGATCCGTCTGTTCGGGCAGGTGCAGGTCCCCCAGCCGCAGCGCCATGGGCATCTCCATCGGCACCTCGTACGCCTGCCACACCGGGCTGCTCCAGCGCGCGTAGGCGGGCGGCAGCGCCGGCTCCACCACCTCGGCCTCGGCGACGAGCTGGGCCAGGTCGCGGTCCAGTACCGCACGGGCCCGCTCCACGAGCTCCGTGTGCCGACCGCGCGCCTCGGCACGCGCCGCGTCGGCGAGCGGCCCGATACGCGTGCGCGGGTCGGAGAGGACCGAGTCGAGCTCCTTCTCCATCCGCGAATCCGCGAAGTCGACAGCGCTGCGATAGGCGGCCGTGGTCCGCGCCAGATCCTCGAACATGCCCCAGACCTGGTTGTACAGCCGCTCCTCGGTCGTCCAGCCGGGAGCGTCGCCCGCCACGGGCCGCGGGGGCTGGCCCGCCGGGCCGGGCTGCGGGGCGGCGGGCGGCGGGGTCGGCGCGGCGGTGTGCCGGCCGGGGTGGCGGTAGTTCACGGGGCCGTCCGCCGAGGAGGCCGCGGCGTCCGCGCCGGCCGGGGCGGGGCCCGTGCCGGTTCCCGGGGCCGGGTCACCACCGCCCGCCGCGGCCGTGCGCAACCGGCCGTCACCGCCGTTGGCAGGCGTCGCCGGCGGTGGCGCGAGCGACTTGGCCATGCCGCGTGCCACCGCGTCGTTGATCTCCGTGGCCAGCGCCGTCGCCTCGGGCAGGCCCCGGTCGTGGAGCATGGCCGCGAGCCCCCCGGCGTACCCCTGACCGACGGCGCGCACCTTCCACGCGTCGTTGCGGCGGTACAGCTCCAGGGCCGTGACGGCGGACTCCGCGTCGAGGTCGGTGATGGTGAAGGTGGCGATCTCGTCGCCGTCCAGGTCGGTCACCGCGACGAACGGGGCGGCCAGGCCGCCGAACCGCACTGGTCCGCCCACTCCGGTGGGCAGCGCGAGGAGGACGGTGACCGTGTGCACGGCCTCGGGCATCGCGCCGAGGTCCACCGCGAGACGGTGGTCGGCCGCCGCCTGCCGGGACACCTCGAGCCCCGGTATCTGCGGGGCGGCGGGGTGCGCGACCCAGTCGGCACCGCGCACCCTTCCCTGGTCGTCTCCGAGTGTCGCTCCGGCGACGACGGGCTTCCCCGCCGCGATCCGGACCTCCAAACGGGTCTGAGGCAGCGGGAAGTTCTGCCCCCGGACCAGCTCGGCCGTCATCACTGCGCCCTCTCGTCGGTGGTGTGCGTGGGTGGGTGGTGCGCCGCAAGGCGTACGTCCACGGTGGCGTGCGGTTGCCCGACCTGGCGGTCGTGCGGACGCGGTAGGGCCCCGCCTTCGTGGCAGGGCCCCACACGCCCGGGTGTCGCGACGTCGCGGCCGGCCGTGCCCCCGTCGGGCGAGGTGGCCCGCCAGGGACGCGGCGGCGCGGGGCGCGACAGGTCCGCGTACGCGAGACGCCCTCGGTCCCCACGAGCGAACGGCTCGACGGGCGGGTGGCGCGCGTGGCGGACCAGGCGTCCTACAGGTGCGGGACGATCGTCGGCATCAGGTCCTGGAACGTGCGGCCGTTGGCCGGGGTACCGATGGCCGTCATCTGCCAACCGTTGCCCGCCCGGTGCACCTTGGCCATGATCTGGGCCGTGTACTGCCCACCACCGGTGAGGGTGTAACGCGCCATCTCCTGGCCGTTGGTCTCGTCCACCAGCCGGCAGAAGGCGTTGGCGACCTCCGCGAAGGTCTGGCCGGTGAAGGAGTTGACGGTGAACACGATCTGGTCGACGTGCACCGGAACCCGCTGCAGGTCGACGAGAATCGACTCGTCGTCGCCGCCCTGGCCGGCGCCGCCGACGAGGTTGTCGCCGGTGTGGCGGACCGAGCCGTCGTCGCTCGTCAGGTGCCGGAAGAAGACCACGTCCACCGGCTGCTTGTCCGCGAACAGGACGGCCGACGCGTCGAGGTCGACCTCCTTGGTGCGGGTCCCGAACAGGCCACGGCGAGGCGCGGCCTGCCAACCCAGGCCCATCCGAACGGCGGTCAGAGTGCCGCCGTCGGCCTTCTGAAGGCTGATGGCCTGGCCCTTGGACATGTTGACCGTCACGCGCTGTACCTCTCTCGACGTTTCCCCGGTCGCCCGTCTGTACGACCTGCTTGAACCCTATGCACTGCGCCCGCCGCTCCGACCACCCGCGTCCGGCTTTGTGTCGCTCTTGCAACACACCGCCGGGTGTGGCGCGACACGGCCCCGTCTCGCGCGCCCCTGGGGGCGTGCCCGCCACCCGCCCGCTGTCAGGCCAGTCCCGCCTCACGCATCTGTCGCAGCTCCTTCTTCAGCTCGCCCACCTCGTCCCGCAGCCGCGCCGCGACCTCGAACTGGAGGTCCGCCGCCGCGGCCCGCATCCGCTCGGTCATCTGCTCGATCAGCTCGGCGAGTTCGGCCGCCGGTCGGTCCGTCGGCGTCGCGCTCCTGCCGCTCCCGGCCTTGCCCCGCGTGGACTGCTTGGCCAGCGCCGGCACGGGGGCCTTGCCCTTGCCGTTGTCGGGCTGCCGGTAGCCGGTGCCGAGCAGCTCCTCGGTGTCGACCTCCTCGCGGGCGATCGTCGCGACGATGTCGTTGATCTTCTTGCGGAGCGGCTGCGGGTCGATGCCGCGCTCGGTGTTGTACGCGATCTGCTTCTCGCGGCGCCGGTTGGTCTCCTCGATGGCCGTGGCCATCGCCGGGGTGATCTTGTCGGCGTACATGTGCACCTGGCCCGACACGTTGCGCGCCGCGCGGCCGATGGTCTGGATCAGCGACGTCCCGGAGCGGAGGAAGCCCTCCTTGTCGGCGTCGAGGATGGCCACCAACGAGACCTCGGGCAGGTCGAGCCCCTCGCGCAGGAGGTTGATACCCACCAGCACGTCGTACTCGCCGGCGCGCAGCTCGCGCAGCAGCTCGACGCGGCGCAGGGTGTCGACGTCGCTGTGCAGGTACCGCACCTGGATGCCCAACTCGACCATGTAGTCGGTCAGGTCCTCGGCCATCTTCTTGGTGAGCGTGGTGACCAGGACGCGCTCGTCCTTCTCGGTCCGCAGCCGGATCTCGTGGATCAGGTCGTCGATCTGCCCGTCGGTGGGCTTGACGACGACCTCGGGGTCGATCAGGCCGGTCGGGCGGATGATCTGCTCCACGAACCCGTCGCCACGGGCGAGTTCGTACTTGCCGGGGGTGGCCGACAGGTAGACCGTCTGGCCGATGCGCTGGAGGAACTCCTCCCACTTCAGCGGGCGGTTGTCCATCGCGGACGGAAGTCGGAAGCCGTGCTCGACCAGGGTGCGCTTACGGGAGGCGTCGCCCTCGTACATGGCGCCGATCTGCGGAACGGTCACGTGCGACTCGTCGATGACCAGGAGGAAGTCCTCCGGGAAGAAGTCGAGCAGCGTGTGCGGCGCGGAGCCCGGCTCACGGCCGTCGATGTGCAGCGAGTAGTTCTCGATGCCCGAGCAGGTGCCGATCTGGCGCATCATCTCGATGTCGTAGGTGGTGCGCATCCGCAGGCGCTGGGCCTCCAGCAGCTTGCCCTGCTTCTCCATCCGGGCGAGCGTCTCCTCCAGCTCGGCCTCGATGCGGGTGATCGCCTTCTCCATGCGCTCGGCGCCCGCGACGTAGTGGCTGGCGGGGAAGACGTGCAGCTCCTGGTCCTCGGAGATCACCTCGCCGGTCAGCGGGTGCAGCGTGGAGAGAGCCTCGATCTCGTCGCCGAACATCTCGATGCGGACGGCCAGCTCCTCGTAGACCGGGAAGATCTCGATGGTGTCGCCGCGCACCCGGAAGGTGCCCCGGGTGAACGCCAGGTCGTTGCGCGCGTAGTGGATGTTCACGAAGCGCCGGAGGAGGTCGTCGCGGTCGAGCTCGTCGCCGACCGTGAGGTGCACCATGCCCTTGACGTACTCCTGCGGCGTACCCAGGCCGTAGATGCAGGACACGGACGCGACGACGACCACGTCACGGCGGGTGAGCAGCGAGTTGGTCGCGGAGTGGCGCAGCCGCTCGACCTCCTCGTTGATGGAGGAGTCCTTCTCGATGTACGTGTCCGACTGCGGTACGTACGCCTCGGGCTGGTAGTAGTCGTAGTACGAGACGAAGTACTCGACCGCGTTGTTGGGCAGCAGCTCGCGGAACTCGTTGGCGAGCTGGGCCGCCAGCGTCTTGTTCGGCGCCATGACCAGGGTGGGGCGCTGCAGCTTCTCGATCATCCACGCGGTGGTGGCTGACTTGCCCGTACCGGTCGCGCCGAGCAGGACGACGTCCTTCTCACCTGCTCGGATGCGCCGTTCGAGCTCGGTGATCGCCGCCGGCTGGTCGCCGCTCGGCTGGAAGGGGCTGACGACCTCGAAAGGTGCCACCTTGCGCTGGATCTGAGATACGGGCCGCATGGAACCACCGTACGGCTCACCACTGACAACGGCCTCGGCACGGCCACGTGGCCTGGCGTCTTCGGTTACCCGGGCCCACCACACCGAACACAGTCGGTCACTGTACGCATCAATCCGAACGCATCAGGGCACCAGTGCACCGATTCGCCGCACCAGCGCAACGAACGAAAGGCTGTCGTCCATGTACGAGTACAAGGTGATCCAGATCCGCGAAAAGCTGATCGGCGGCAAGATGTCGCCCGACAAGGTCGAGGATCTGCTGAACAAGTACGCGGCCGAGGGCTGGCAGCTCAAGGCGATAACGGCCGCCGACGTGAAGGGGCGCGTCGGCCCCGGCGGCGTGGAGGGGCTGCTCGTCACCTTCGAGCGCCCGCGCGGCTGACCCCCTCCGGCACGGGCGGTCGGGCCACGGGCGGGGCGACTCCGACCCGACCGCCCCGGCCGGACGCGGCGAGCAGCCTGCCCGGATGCCCGGCGCCCGCGCCCGGCGCGCGTTGCCACCTGCCGGTCGCCGGCACGGGACACGCCGGCGCGAGCCGCCTCGGACGCGCCTCCGCCGGCGCCGTGTGCCCCCGGGCCGCGCCGAGCACGGGCGTCGGGCGCCCGCCGCTCAGGGCCGCAGCGCCTCGAAGGCCGCCAAGCGCCGCCGGTGGTAGTCCACGTCCTCCTGGTCGGGCGGCGTGCCGCGCGCGCCCGCGGCGGCGAAGTACGCCGCCTCCCGGCGCAACCGGTGGCGCATCAGCTGGGCCATCGTCGTGTCGTCCACGTCCTCGGCCGTGCCGCCCTCCGCCAGGTAGGCGTCCACGAACCGTCGGCAGGCGGCCCAGTCGTCGGCGAACTCCCCCGAGAACTCCAGGGCCGCGCCCGCCAGTTCCACCTCCGGCGGCGCGACCAGCGCCTCGTCCCAGTCGAGCACGCCCACCAGGTGGCCTTGGTGGACCAGCAGATTGCCGTGGTAGTAGTCGCCGTGCAACGGGTGCTCCCGCCGCGCGCCCCGGGAGAACTCCGCCAGCCACGCGTCGAGTCGCGCGTCATGGAGAGCGGCGTCCCGGTACGTCACCTCGCCGCGCAGCCCGACCGCCAGATCCGAGACGACCGGCCGCTCGGGCACGTCCGCTCCGGCGAGCGCGTGGTGCAGGCGGGCCAGCAGCCGAGCCGCCCGCTCCGGTTGCCCCTGGTCGGCCACGTCCGCCCACTCGCCCTCGACGTAGGGCCACAGCGAGACGGGCCGCCCCTCCGCCCTGACGACCGTACGGCCGTCCGACGTTCGCAGCGGCACCACGGCCTCGGCCAGCCCCCCGTCCGCGGCGCACCGGGCCACGGCGTGGCACCACTCGGCCTCCTCGGACGTGCGCCAGCGCGGCCCGACGCGCACGACGACCGGTCGCGGCGGGCCCTCGCCGCTCGCGCCGTCCGCCCGGTAGGCGGCCGACTCCTCGCCGCCGTACAGGCGACGCGCCCCCGCACTGAGGCGAATCCCCCACGCCTGTAAGGCAACTGACTGAATTCGCTCCGAAAGTGGTATGTCCGCAAACGACACGACGCACCTCTCGTTCAGTTCCTGTCCATTCCGTGCCCGTCTGCCGGTACGGAACGACTGGGACTCTCGGCCCGTCCCGCTCGTCTCCGAGACACCCGACACGAGGAGTCCACATGCACATCCGTTCCGTCGCCGCGGCCACCGGCGCGCTGCTGGGCGCGTCCGCGTTTGTCCTGCCCATGGCGTCGGCCCAGGCCGCCGACCACCCGCACAGACCGGTCACCGTCGCCCACCGGGGTGCTTCCGCTTACGCGCCGGAGAACACGCTCGCCGCCGTCGACGCCGCCGCCAAGCTGAAGATCGACTGGGTGGAGAACGACGTCCAGCGGACCAAGGACGGCAAGCTGATCGTCATTCACGACACTACGCTCAACCGCACCACCAACGTCGAGGAGGTCTTCCCCGACCGCGCGCCGTGGAAGGTCGCCGACTTCACGTTCAAGGAGATCCAGCGGCTGGACGCCGGTAGCTGGTTCGGCCCGAAGTTCGCCGGCGAGCGCGTGCCGACGCTGAAGCAGTACATGAACCGGGTGAGCCGCAACCACCAGAAGCTGCTGCTGGAGTTCAAGGCTCCCGAGCTCTACCCGAACATCGAGCGCGAGACCCTCAACGAGCTGCGCCAGCAGGGTTGGCTCAACCGTCAGCACGTCAAGCACCGGCTGATCATCCAGAGCTTCAACGCCGACTCGGTCAAGGCCACGCACGCGCTGCGGCCCGACGTGAAGACCGGCTTCCTCGGCACGCCGGCCGTGGCCGACCTGCCGAAGTTCGCGAAGTTCACGGACCAGATCAACCCGCACTTCGGCTCGGTCAACGCCGACTACGTGGCCGCCGTCCACGCGCTGCGCGGCGCGCACGGCAAGCCGCTGGAGGTCTACACCTGGACCGTGGACGACGCCGCCACCGCGGTCAAGGTCGCCAAGGCCGGCGTGAACGGCATCATCACCAACAAGCCCGACGTCATCCGCGACGCGGTGAACCGTAAGGGCAAGCCCGTCCGCGACGCGGTGCCGGCGGCCTGACGCCTTTCCCACAGCGGTCTCACCACCGAGTTCCGCATCACCCGGCGTCGCGGCCCGGTCCTCCCTCGCACGGGGAGCACGCCCGTCGCCGCCGGGCACGGGTTCGCGCGGCCGGCGCACAGTGGTCCCGCCACACCGCTGAGCGTCAGCCGCGCGCCCCCGACCCCGTGGCGTTCCGCACGGTCCACGCGCGACCCGGCACCCGATTTCGGGCGGTTCGCCGGGCGGGAGCGCCTCGGAATCTCTTCCGCTCAGACGCGTTTTCCCAAGTCAACGGCGATTGTCAGTGCGCCGCTCTACGCTGAACGCGTGAACATCTCAGAGCAGGTGGAGCAGGGGGCACGCCCCTCACCGCCCGCGCCGGAGCGCGGCCAGCGTCAGGAAGGTGTGCCGGCCCCGGCGGAAGCCGGGGCGGCACGGCCCGGGAGTCGCTTCCTGGCCTGGCAGGTCATCGACACGACGATCGGCCCGTTGCTGGTCACCATGACGGGGCAGGGCCTGGTCCAGGTGCTCTTCCACGCCACCAAGGCGAGAAGCGCTGACGCCCTCGACCGCCTCTCGCGGCGGCTGGGAACGGCCGCGCCACCCACTCCCTCGCCCGACCACCCGATGGTCGCGGCGGCGGTCGCGCAGTTGGAGGCGTACTTCGACGGCGAGCTCCAGGACTTCACACTGCCGCTCGACTGGTCCCTGACCTCGGGATTCAACCGCCGCGTGCTGCGTGAGCTGGCGGCGCACGTGCCGTACGGCTCCGTGGTCGGCTACCAGGACCTCGCGGTCAGGGCCGGTGAGCCGGACGCGGCCCGCGCGGTCGGCGTGGCCATGGGGGCGAACCCGATCCCGGTGGTCGTGCCCTGCCATCGCGTCGTCGAGAGCGACGGGGGCATAGGCGGCTTCGGCGGCGGCCTGGAGATGAAGCGCACGCTCCTCGCGCTGGAAGGCGTCCTGCCTCAGCCGCTGTTCTAGGGTCGGGCCCCTGCCGCGCGGCGCTGTGCCGTGCGGGCGGGGCGCCCACCGGGCCGTCAGGCGTCGCCGGCACCGTTCCAGGCCGGTCGCCGGGGGTCGTCCGCGCGTACGACGACATCCGCGTGCGCCGCCGGGTCCACCTCCGTCTCGTACCGGGCGAAGGCGGGCAGCGTCCACCGCTCGCCGCTCTCCGTACGGCGGGCGAGAGCCGCCGGCGACAGCCGCAGGTGCACAGTCAGGTCGAACGGAAACCAGTGGCCGAGCAGCAGTGGGCCGTGCACCACCAGCACCGCGCCGGGCGACAGTCGCGCGTACGGCGACCGCGTCGCCCGATCGGTGACCGGGTCCCACAGGTCGGGGAGGACACGCCCGGAGCCGCCGGGGTCGAGGGGGTTGAACACCTCGCGCCACAGGGCGCCGGTGTCGGTCCACCCGTCGTAGTACGCCTCCACGTCCTGCCGGCCGTACTCGTAGCGCAGCGACGCGGGACGCAGGAACCCGGCCGTGGCCACCACCAGCACGGACCGTCCACGGACGCGCAGAGCGTCGGCGAGCCGCTCCGCGAAGGCGGCTCCCCCGGCGGCCGGCGCGCCATCCACCGCCACCCGCGACCAGGGCCCGCCGTCCGTGGTCTCGGTGCGCGTCACCCGATCGGCGAGCGCGTCCGTCAGCCGTTCCCAGGTGATCGCTTCGAGCCGCACCACACCATCATGCCGGCCGGCCTCGGTCCGCCCGTCCCCCGGGTCGGGCCCGGGGCGCCCCCCTCAGCGCGCTACCCGTGCGCCGAACCGCGTGGCGCCGCCCGGTCGCTGCGGGCGGGGGCACACTTCTCCCTCACCGCGCGGAGCGGTCGTGTGGGAGCCGTCGTCGCGGGGCCGGCCACGCGGCGTCGGGCCGGCGCCCGGCGGCGAGCGTCGGCTGCCCCGGGGGCCACGCCGTCAGCTCCAGCCGTAACGCTGCCGTAGCCGGGCCACCACGCGGTCGAAGCGCGGACGGTCGAGCGCGCACGCCTCGCGGCGCATGCCGTCGGGATGCACGCGCAGCACCCGGTCCAGGTCGACCCACGACTCCCGACCGGCGCGGTCCCACGGCCCCGCCCCGATCGGCACCCACTCCCGGTCGTCGTCGTGCCGCTTGCTGGACAGCTGCACGGCCAGCAGGGTCCCGGCCCGCTCCCGCGCCACCACCAGCACCGGCCGGTCCTTGCCCCGCCCGTCGTTCTCCTCGTACGGCACCCAGGTCCAGACGACCTCGCCGGGGTCGGGGGCGCCGTCCGGGTCGGGGGCGTACTCGGTCCGCACCGGGCCGACCTGCCCGGGAAGGGCTTCCGCGGTGGCCGACGGCCCGGCGCTGCCGGGAGGTGGGGACGCGTCGTGGGAGGTGTTGGTCGCTGACGTCATGCGGCCACGCTAGCCCGCGCGGCGCGCGGCCCACGTTCCCGGGTTCCGTCCCTCCACGGGGGCGATCCGGTGCGCCCACGGCACGAGCCGGGCAAAGGCTCCCCGGTGGGCGGCCCGGCGAACGGTGTCGGCGGGTCGGGGTCAGCGCAGCGTCAGGCCGTGCGCGGCCAGGACCGGGCCGATCGGCTGGTAGAACGTTCCGGCGCCGAGTCGGCACCCGCCCTTGGAGGCGACGATGAAGCCGAGCGCCCTGTTCCCCGCGAAGGCCGGGCCGCCCTCGTCCCCGCGCTCCGAGCACACGTTGGACGTGAACAGCCCGGTGACCACGCCGTCGGGGAAGTTCACGGAGACGTTCACCGCCTGCACGGTGCCGCAGTGGACACCGGACACGCGACCCACGTGACACATCGAATGGCCGATCACGGGGGACATGGCTCCCGCGATGTCGAGCGTGCCGCCCATGCCGTCGCGCACCTCGCCGGGGAAGGAGACGGCCGTGTTGGTGTAGCGGATGACGCCGTAGCCGGCGCGGGGGAAGCTGGTGCCCTCCGTCGTGCCGATCGGCGTCGTCCGCGCCGCGTCCGCGAACCAGGTGGTCCCCGCCTGGGCGCAGTGCCCCGGAACGATGCCGTACGGGTTGCCGTTCTTCTCCGCGTTGTAGCCCACGACGCAGGTGCCGCCGGTCCCGCCGTAGATCAGGTCGCCGCCGACCACGACGAGCTGCCGGCCTGCGGCTGTCGCGGGTGGAGCCCCCACGACGAGCAGGGCGAGCACGGCGAGCAGCACACCGGCCCACCACGGTCGTGTCGCATGGGCGGCGGAGGGGCGAGATCTCATGGTTCCTCCCGGATCGGGCGAGCAGAGCATCCGTGGGCCGCGCTGAACTGGTAGAGGTCCGCCACGTCCGTGGCGCCGACAGCGGCAAGTATGGTGCGCCGCCCGCGCCCTGGGGCACCCCCGTGCGCCGGTCGTCTCCCCCTCACCGCCGTACGCACCGCGCCCACGCGGCACGTGGCACACGGTGGCGGGTGGCTCGCAACGACGCGTGCCGCGCAGCGGTGGATGGCACGCTGCCGCGAAGGGCGCGTCCCCCACGCGGCGCCCTCTCGGCGCCGCACCGGGTCCCGTGCTTGCCGCACCCCGGCCCACGCGGCCTGCCTTCCGTCGGGCCTGACCCGGACACCCGCGCTCACCAGGCGATCGGCGCCGCTGGGGCGCCGCGCTCACGCTTCGTCGACGGTGGCGCGAGGACTTCCGTGGTCGCGGGCCGGTGGGAGTACCTTGGGCGTGGGAGACGCGTTGCGATGCCACGTACCGGCGACGAGCCACTACACGCCCGCAGCCCGCTACGGCTGCGCCTTGGCCTGGCCCTGTGGGGGCTGGTCTGGTCGCTCGCCGGCGCGATCGCCTTCGCCGTCGCGGGCCGGCCCGGCTGGGCGGCGGCCTGCGCGGCGGTCGCCGCCGTGACGCTGCTCGACATCGGATTCGTCGTACGACACCTGCGGCAGGGCCCCCACTACCAGCCCGCGCGCGACGTGCCTCCGTACGAGCCCGTCAGCGGCGAGTCCCCCGAGCCGGGTGAACGGCGACGGGACGGCGGCCGACGTCACCGCCCCCCTCGCTACTGATCGTCGCCGGGCCCACCCGCTGGGCCAGGCGGCGGGCACCGCCCGGCCCGGCCCGGCGGATGGGCCGCACGTGCGCGTCGAACTACCCCGCGTCGCCGAACCGGGCCGCCGCGATGAAGTCCGGGCGGGGGTCGAGAGCCGCCGCCAGTCGGAAGTGACGCGTGGCCTCGTCGGGACGGCTGGCGCGCTCCAGCGTGCGCCCCAGCGCGAAGTGGGCGAACGCGTTGTCCGGCTCGCGCTCCAGGACGTGCTGGAACTCCAGCTCGGCCGCGCGCAGCTGGGCTCCCAGGAAGAACGCGCGGGCTCGCAACAGACGGGCCGCGGTGTTGTCCGGGTGCGCGGAGATGACGGAGTCCAGCAGCTTCACGGCACCGCGCGGGTCGCGCGCCGCGAGCAACTGCTCCGCCGCACGGTAGTCGATCACATGCGTCTCGGGCGTCGGCTGCCTGGTCACTGCCGTCTCCTCTCCCGGCTTCCGGATACCGGTCGCCGGCTCATGGGCGTCGAAGCCTCGTTGACAACCTCCCGCCGCGGTGCGGACCCGCCTCGCGGTGCGTCAACACACGCGTCCTGCCGCCGGATCACACACGCCCACGGTGTTCGCGAGGTGGTGTCAGTGAGGACCACAACGGTCCGCCCCGAGTCTGTATTCCCAGGGCCTCGGCCGCCCACTCGCCCGCGCGCCCCCTGCACGACGCCCCGTGCCCCCCACCACCGGCCCCGGCCCGATCCGCTCGCCGTGGCCCCACGCGGCTCACGGGGCGAGCACGAGAACCAGCAGCCCCAGGAGCATCCAGGCCAGCCCCGCGCCGGCGAAGCCGTAGTCCCGGGCCAGGCGCTCCCGTCGCTGGATGACGACGGTGCGCGGATCGGTCCGGTCGTAGCGGATGAGCACATGGGTGCCGACGGTCAGCCGGTGGTGCCGGGAGGGCGCGACGGGGCAGGCGACCTCGATGACGCGGCCGTCCTCGGTGGTGAACTGCAAGCGCGGTCGTCCCCCGGTATCCGGTTGCCGCGCGCCGGCGCGCCCGCCCCCTAGCCGGGCCGGTCCCGACACCCGGGGCGCGGGCTTGACCAGCGCCCACGCCGCGACCCCACCGCGCCGCGACCGCCAGCTGTCGCGCAGGCCCACCAGCCCCGCCAGCAGCGCCACGGCCCCACCGAAGACCGCGCACAGCCCCATGACCGAGGCAGGCCCCGCCGCCATGGCCGCCCTCCCTTCGCCTCGCTCCCGGAGGTACGTCCTCACCCCGTTCGCCGCACCCCACCCGGTCGTACGCCGTGCCACGTCACGGCCGCGTCGTACGGGCACCCGGCCGGGCCGACCGGCGCGAGCGCCGCCCGTCCCACGGCGCCCCCGATACCGCTAGGCTCCGGCCGCGCGCTGCGTCAGCTGCGCCCAGACCGCCCTGACCTGCGGTTCCAGGGCTTCCAGCGGGCCGTCGTTGTCCACGACGAGGTCGGCGATGGCCTGCCGTTGCTCACGCGTCGCCTGCGCGGCCATACGGGAGCGCGCCTCCTCCTCGGTCATGCCTCGCAGCCGGACCAGGCGGTCGAGCTGTGTCCGTGGGGACGCGTCCACGACCAGGACGAGGTCGAAGAGGGGCGCCAGGCCGTTCTCGGTGAGCAGCGGCACGTCGTGGACGACGATCGCCTCGGCCCCCGCCTCCCGTTCCAACTCGACGGACCGTTCCCGCACCAGGGGGTGAACGATCGCGTTGAGCGCCGCCAGCCGCTCGGCGTCGGCGAACACGAGCGAACCCAGCTTCGGCCGGTCGAGCCGCCCGTCGGCGTCCAGCGCCTCCTCGCCGAACTCCGCCACGACGGCGGCCAGCCCGGGGGTGCCCGGTTCCACCACCTCGCGGGCGATCTTGTCGGAGTCGATCACGACCGCCCCGTAGGAGGCGAGCAGTCGCGACACCTCGCTCTTGCCCGCACCGATTCCGCCCGTGAGCCCCAGCTTCAGCATGGGCTCAGCCTATGTGGCGAGGCGCGCGCGAACAGGCCCCGCCCCGGCCCAAACGCAGGCGTCACCGATACGCGGTCCGCTTCCGAGAGCCGCGCCGCATACGCTGCCCGAGCAGGCGCTACGTCGCTGCCACTCCCCCGCCGGCCCGAGCCCACGGGCCGGCTCCAGCCACCCCGCGCGACGGCACCACCTCCGCGTGAGGCCCGCCCCCTCGCACGCCCCGACACGCACCCGCCGCACGCCTCGACGCGGGTCGGCGGACACGGCGACAGGACCTCGGCGGGCAGGAGTAGGCGCGGTCAGACGTCGCCGTCGCGCTCCGCGCGTTCAGCGAGGAACTGCTCCAGCTCCGCCCCGAGTTCCTCCGCCGAGGGCAGCTCAGTGGGCTCGGCCACCAGGCTGCCCCGCGTCTCGGCCCCGGCTATCGCGTCGTACTGGTGCTCAAGGCCGCGCACCAGGGTCACCAACTCCTCGTCCCCTTCGGAGATCTGTCGCTCGATCTCCTCCTGGGTCCGCAGAGCGGCGGTACGCAGCGAGTGCGCGACTCCGGGCAACACCAGCCCCGTCGCCGCGGTGACCGCCTCGAGGGCGGTCAACGCCGCGTCCGGGTACGGCGACCGGGCCACGTAGTGCGGCACGTGCGCGGCCACGCCCAGCACGTCGTGTCCGGCTTCGCCGAGCCGGAACTCGATAAGGGCCTCGGCGCTGCCCGGCACCTGCGCCTCGTCGAACAGGCCCTGGTAACCCGGGGTCAGATCGACCCGGTTGCCGTGCGGCGTCAGCCCCACCGGCCGGGTGTGCGGCACACCCATGGGAATGCCGTGGAAGTTGACCGTGAGTCGCACGCCGATGCGCTCCACGACCTGCCGCACGGCCGCCGAGAAACGCTCCCACTCCACGTCCGGCTCCGGTCCCGCGAGCAGCAGGAAGGGAGCACCGGTGGCATCGCGGACGAGATGGAGCTCGATGACGGGCGTGTCGTAGGCCGACCAGTGGTCGCGCTCGAACGTCAGCAGCGGACGCCGGGCGCGGTAGTCCACGAGTCGGTCGTGGTCGAAGCGCGCGACGACCTGATGTGGCAAGCCCTTCAGCACCCGGTCCACGATCTGGGCGCCGGTCTCGCCCGCGTCGATGTAGCCGTCGAAGTGGTAGAGCAGCACCAGCCCGGCCGAGTCGCGCGACGATATCGCGTCCACCGCGGCAAGCCCGCTCGGCTCCCATGCGTACAAGTCCTGGGGTTCCAACACCGTGAGCGCTCCTCCTCGTTCTCGTTGAGGCCAACGCCGTCACCACCGCCCACATTCCCGGTGATCGCCCTCCGTTGTGAGGTCGGCGCGGTCAGCAGTCGAACGCGCCGAACCGGGCGACACCACCCGGCGCCCGCCGCCCGTGTTGACGCGTTCACGTAATGGCCCTACGTTCCCGAGCCGTCCACGGACGCGCGCGGCCACCCTGGTCCGCCCGCCGGCACGACACCCCCAGCCCCCGACACAGAGGCAGCCCCCATGCGTACTTCTCCCGCCGACCCCGGCCACACCCCTCGCCCGCGCGGCCTCCTCGCCCTGCCCCTCACGGCGCTCGTCTGCGGCGGCCTGCTCGCCACGGGACCGGCCCTCCAGGGCGCGGCGCACGCCGCGCACGCCCGCCCCGCCGCGACCGTCCCCGTCTCCTCCGCCCCACAGCTCAAGGACGCGCTCGAAGCGGCCCGGCCGGGCGACACCATCGAGCTGGCCGACGGCACCTATCGCGGAAACTTCACGACCACGCGCCCCGGCAGCCGCGACGCCCCCATCACGCTCGTCGGCTCGACCAGGGCCGTCCTGAGCGCCGGGGGTGGCTACGGACTGCATCTGAACGGGGCCGACGCCTGGAACCTGCGCGGCTTCACGGTCACCGGCGGCCAGAAGGGCATCGTCATGGACGGGGCCGACGACGTACACCTCGACGGCCTCACCGTGCGCGATCTGGACATGGAGGCCGTGCACTGGCGCGGGTCCAGCTCCCACGGCTCGATCCGGAACTCGACCATCCGCGACACCGGAACCAACGGGCGGGGCATGGGCGAGGGCGTCTACGTGGGCAGTGCCGGCGGTACGTCGGACAGGAGCGACAACATCCTGATCGAGAACAACACCCTGGGCCCGGGCATCGGTGGCGAGAACATCGACATCAAGGAAGGCACCACCGGCGCCAGGATCATCGGCAACACCTTCGACGGCAGCGGACTGACCGGCGCGAACTACGACGACTCGTGGGTCGATGTGAAGGGCGACGACGTGCTCGTGGAGAACAACGTCGGCAAGCGCACCACCAACGACGGCTACCAGACGCACGCGGTACGGGACGGTTGGGGCTGCCGTGCCACCTTCCGGGGCAACAGGTCCGACCTCAGCGGGTCGACCGGGCCCGACCGGTACGCCATCAACGTCACCCACTACGACGCCCGAAGCTGCCCCGTGACCGTGACCGGCGACAACACCGTCACCGGCGGCCGGGGCCTGACCAATCCCGGCATCCCCGTGCGTGACTGATCGCGTCCGTTCCCGGCCATCGCCCGGCAACGGACAACGGCGAAGGCCCACCCCTCGCGGAGGGGTGGGCCTTCGCCGTCAGCTAGCGCCTAGCAGGGGGGAGAGCTCAGCTCTGCCCACCCGCCAGCTTCTCGCGGAGAGCGGCCAGGGCCTCGTCGGAGGCCAGGGCGCCGGAGGTGTCGTCCGACTCCGAGGAGTACGAGCCGCCGGAGACGTTGCCTCCGCCGCCCGTGCCGCCGGACGCCGGGGCGGCAGCACCCTCGGCAGCGGCCTGCTCGTCGGCCTCGCGGGACTTGATGACCTGCGCCTGGTGCTGCTCGAAGCGGGTCTGGGCCGTGGCGTACTGGCCCTCCCACTCCTCACGCTGCTTCTCGTAGCCGGGCAGCCAGTCGTTGGCCTCGGGGTCGAAGCCCTCGGGGTAGATGTAGTTCCCCTGGTCGTCGTACGAGGCGGCCATGCCGTAGAGCGTCGGGTCGAACTCGACCGAGGCCGGGTCGGCACCGAAGGACTCGTTGGCCTGCTTCAGCGAGAGGCTGATGCGGCGGCGCTCCAGGTCGATGTCGATGACCTTGACGAAGATCTCGTCGTTGACCTGGACGACCTGCTCCGGGATCTCCACGTGGCGCTCGGCCAGCTCGGAGATGTGCACCAGGCCCTCGATGCCCTCGTCGACGCGAACGAACGCGCCGAACGGGACGAGCTTGGTGACCTTACCCGGGACGACCTGACCGATCTGGTGGGTCCGGGCGAACTGCTGCCACGGGTCTTCCTGCGTCGCCTTGAGCGACAGGGAGACGCGCTCGCGGTCCATGTCGACGTCGAGAACCTCGACGGTGACCTCCTGGCCGACCTCGACAACCTCGGAGGGGTGGTCGATGTGCTTCCAGGAGAGCTCGGAGACGTGCACGAGGCCGTCCACGCCACCCAGGTCCACGAAGGCACCGAAGTTGACGATGGAGGAGACGACGCCCGAGCGCACCTGGCCCTTCTGCAGGGTGGTGAGGAAGGTCTGGCGGACCTCGCTCTGGGTCTGCTCCAGCCAGGCACGGCGGGACAGGACCACGTTGTTGCGGTTCTTGTCCAGCTCGATGATCTTGGCTTCGAGCTCCTTGCCCACGTAGGGCTGGAGGTCGCGGACGCGGCGCATCTCCACGAGGGAGGCCGGCAGGAAGCCACGGAGGCCGATGTCGAGGATGAGACCACCCTTGACGACCTCGATGACGGTACCGGTGACGATGCCGTCCTCTTCCTTGATCTTCTCGATGGTGCCCCAGGCACGCTCGTACTGGGCGCGCTTCTTCGAGAGGATCAGGCGGCCTTCCTTGTCTTCCTTCTGGAGGACAAGGGCCTCGATCTCGTCACCGACGGCGACGACCTCGTTGGGGTCGACGTCGTGCTTGATCGAGAGCTCGCGGCTCGGGATGACACCTTCGGTCTTGTAACCGATGTCGAGCAGGACCTCGTCCCGGTCGACCTTCACGATGACGCCGTCGACGATGTCGCCGTCGTTGAAGTACTTGATCGTCTCGTCGATCGCGGCGAGGAAGGCTTCCTCGTTACCGATGTCGTTGACCGCTACCTGCGGGGTGGTGGCGGTGGTCTCGGTGCTGCTCGTCATGTGGGAAAGGGCTCCGGTACGGACATTGAAGTCGTAGGTACTGCTACGCCGAGAACCCGTATCGCACTGCCGAAGTCGGCCAGTCTTGGAGGCGTGGGCTTTCCGGACGGGAAGCCGCAAGCGCCTCGACAACCGAGGGGACATACAACAGATGCAAGCGCGACCTGCTCCGTCTGAGGTACGCAGGCTCGCAGCGCAACTTGTAGCATACGGGGGCAGCCGGGCACGGTCAATGCGCGAAGTGCGCACGTGGAGAGCCAAACGCCAATAACCCGGCGTACGTGTGGTCCGGGCCGCCATCGGGGGTCACTCACGGTGTTCGCGGCCACAGGTCGAATCAGAGAGTACGACGACACCGACGATGAGCCAAGACCGCCGGCCGACCGACGCGCCCGCCTCCTCCGAAGCCCTCGACGGCGGCCCCCGCACCGCCGATTCCGCGCTCCCGCGCGCCCCGGCGTACGCCTCCGGGGTGTCGCCGGCGGACCGGGCGGAGGCCGTGTCGGACGGTGGGGAGCAGGACGACGCCACGGCCACCCGACGCCGCGCCGGGGACGACGAGAGCAACCGGGCCAGCCGGGGCTGGTGGGACCGCAACGCCGACGAGTACCAGGACGAGCACGGCGCCTTCCTCGGCGACGACCGGTTCGTCTGGGGCCCGGAGGGGCTCGACGAGGAGCGGGCCGGGCTGCTGGGGCCCGTCGCGGAGCTCCAGGGCCGCCGCGTGCTGGAGATCGGGGCGGGCGCCGCGCAGTGTTCGCGCTGGCTGGCGGCGCGGGGCGCCCGGCCGGTCGCGCTCGACCTCTCCCACCGCCAGCTCCAGCACGCCCTGCGGATCGCCGGGCAGCTCCCCTCGGCGCCACCGGTGCCGCTGGTGCAGGCCGAGGCGGGCACCCTGCCGTTCGCGGCCGGCACCTTCGACCTGGCGTGTTCGGCGTACGGGGCGATTCCCTTCGTGGCCGACCCGGTGCGCGTGATGCGTGAGGTGCGCAGGGTGCTGCGGCCCGGCGGGCGCTGGGTGTTCTCCGTGACGCACCCGATCCGCTGGGCGTTTCCCGACGAGCCGGGCCCGGAGGGGCTCTCGGTCGCGGCGTCCTACTTCGACCGCACGCCCTACGTCGAACAGGACGCGGCCGGGCGGGCCGTCTACGTCGAACACCACCGGACGCTCGGCGACCGGGTACGCGACGTGGTGGCCGGCGGGTTTCGGCTGGTGGATCTGGTCGAGCCCGAGTGGCCTTCGTGGAACACGCAGGAGTGGGGTGGCTGGTCGCCGCTGCGCGGACAGCTCATACCCGGCACGGCGATCTTCGTGTGCGAACGCGACTGACACGCGACACGGGATCGCTCCGACCCGCTGTGCCCGGGAGCGGCTGGGCGCGGGGAGTCGGGGCGTTCACACGATGGACGGGTGGCCTGGCCGGTCCCGGCGCCGCGCTCACTCTCGGTGACCGTTCGCCCGCTCGGTGGCGATGTCAGTGGTCGCTGCGAGGATGGCCATCGTGACGATCCGTACTGACGTGCTCGACCTACTGCCCGTCCGCGACGCGGTGCCCGCCGTGCGGGACGCCCTGGAGGCGCACGGGGCCGCCGTGCTGTGCGCGCCGCCGGGCACGGGGAAGACGACGCTGGTCCCGCTCGCGCTGGCCGGGCTGCTGGGCCCGGGGAGCCGGGTGCGGCGGGTGGTGGTGGCCGAGCCACGGCGGATCGCGGCACGGGCGGCGGCGCGGCGGATGGCCTGGCTGCTGGGTGAGGAGGTCGGTGAGCGGGTCGGCTTCACGGTGCGCGGCGAGCGGCGGGTCGGGCGGCGGACCGTGGTGGAGGTCGTCACGACCGGCGTGCTTCTGCAAAGGCTGCAACGCGATCCGGAACTGGCCGGTGTGGATGTCGTCATGTTGGACGAGTGCCATGAACGCCACCTCGACGCGGACACGGCCGCCGCCTTCCTTCTTGACGTACGGGCGACGCTACGGCCCGAGCTGTGGCTGCTGGCGGCCTCGGCGACGACGGACGCCGAGGGCTGGGCCGCGCTGCTCGGCGGGGTGGACGCGGGCACGGGCGGTGCGCCGGCGTCGGGGCGGGTTCCGGGTGGTGGCGCGGCGCCGATCGTCACCGCTCAGGGTGTCGCGCATCCGGTGGAGGTGGTGTGGGCGCCACCGGAGCGTGCCGTACGCCCCGCGCACGGGATGCGGGTCGATCCCGTACTGCTCGATCACGTCGCGGCCGTGGTGCGGCGGGCGCTGCGCGAGCGGAAGGGGGACGTGCTGTGTTTCCTGCCGGGGGTCGGCGAGATCGGGCGGGTGGCCGGGCACCTCGCGGACGAGCGGCTGGACGTCGAGGTGTTGCGGGTGCACGGGCGCGCGCCGGCCTCGGTTCAGGACGCGGTGCTGGCCGGTGGCGCGGGCCGGCGCCGGGTGGTGCTGGCCACCTCGGTCGCCGAGTCGAGCCTGACGGTCCCCGGGGTGCGGGTCGTGGTGGACGCGGGGCTGGCCCGCGAGCCGCGCACGGATCACGCGCGGGGGCTGGGGGCGCTGACGACCGTGCGGGCCTCGCGCGCGGCGGCGCGGCAACGGGCGGGGCGGGCGGGCCGTGAGGCACCGGGCGCCGTGTACCGGTGCTGGTCCGAGGCAGACGACGCGCGGCTGCCGCGCTGGCCCGCACCGGAGATCGCGGTGGCCGACCTGGCGGCGTTCGCCCTGCACTGCGCCTGCTGGGGCGACCCCGACGCGGCGGGCCTCGCGCTGCTCGATCCGCCGCCCGCCGGGGCGATGGCCGCCGCCCGGGAGGTGCTGGCGACGATCGGCGCCACCGACGCCGGGGGCAGGGTGACCGATCGCGGGGCGCGCCTGGCCCGGCTCGGGCTGCATCCCCGGTTGGCGCGGGCGCTGTTCGACGGCGCGCGCGAGGTGGGCGCGCGCCCAGCGGCCGAGGTGGTGGCCCTGTTGAGCGAGGAACCGCCACGGGAGTACGGGGACGACTTGAGCGCGGCCTGGCGGGTCGCGCGGCGCGGCGGCGACGCGTACGCCGGACGCTGGCGCGAGGAGGCTCGGCGGCTGGCGGGGGCGCTGCGTGAGGTGGACGGCGCCGTACGTGACGGCGGGCGCGGCGCGACGGGGCCCGCTGCGAGCGGGGGCGCCCAGGCTCGTGGACGGCGAGGGAACGCGGGGCGCGGCGGGCCGGCCGGAGCGGCGACGGGCGACACGGGCGTGGGCTTCGACGACGCGGTGGTCGGGCTGGTCGCGGCCCTCGCCTTCCCCGAGCGGGTGGCCCGGTCGCGCGGTGGGGGCGCGCTGCTGATGGCGTCGGGCACGGGGGCGGAACTGGCGGCGGGGTCCGGGTTGCGGGACGCGGAGTGGCTGGCCGTCGCGGTCGCCGACCGCCCGGTGACCGCCGCGTCGGCGCGCGTGCGGCTCGCCGCCGTGGTCGACGAGGAGACCGCGCGGATGGCGGCGGCTCCCCTGCACGCCGTCGTAGAGGAGGTCGGCTGGGCCGCCGACCGTGGCGACCTGGTGGCCCGTCGGGTCGAGCGGCTGGGGCGTATCGAGCTGTGGTCGCAGCCGCTCGCCAGGCCCGCCCCGGACCTCGTGCGCGCCGGGCTGCTCGACGGGCTGCGTCGCGAGGGGCTCGGGCTGCTGCACTGGTCGGACGAGGCGCGGTCGCTGCGGCAGCGCATGGCCTTCGCGCATCGCGTGCTGGGCGATCCGTGGCCCGACGTCGGCGATGCGGCGTTGCTGGACCGCGCGGACGAGTGGCTGGCCGGCGCGCTGGACCGGGCTCGGAGCCGGTCGGACCTGGCGCGGGTGGATGCGGGGCAGACGCTGGGCCGGCTGCTGCCATGGGCCACCGGGGACGCGGCACGGTTCGCCGAGTGGGTGCCGGAGCGGATCGAGGTGCCGAGCGGATCGAGGATACGGGTGGACTACGCGGAGGAGCGGCCGGTGCTGGCGGTGAAGCTCCAGGAGTTGTTCGGCTGGCAGGAGACGCCACGCATCGCGGGCGGGCGGGTCCCCGTGGTCGTCCACCTGTTGTCGCCGGCCGGCCGACCCGCTGCCGTCACCGCCGACCTGGCCTCGTTCTGGCGGGAGGGCTACCGCTCCGTGCGAGCCGAGTTGCGCGGCCGGTACCCCAAGCACCCCTGGCCGGAGGACCCCACGACCGCCGAACCCACCCGCCACACGTCGGCACGCGCTCGACGGGGCTAGACGCCTCGCGGCGGGCGGTCGGTGGTGGGCGGTCGGTGGTGGGTGGTGGGCCGCGGATGGGCTCTCAGCGGGCAACGGGGGCGGCGGCTGGTCGCCGCCCGTCGCCTGGGCAGCCGCGTGACAAGGGTCGAGTGGCCGACGTCCCGCCACCGGTACGCGGTGGTGTCATCACCGGGCGCGAACGCCGGGCGTCGACACGCGCCCCGGCGGGCCCTCGCGCCGCGTGCGGGGCGGCCATCGGTGCGACGCGGCGGTGCCGGGATCGGTGATCGGTAGGGGTGGACTCGCCCGCGTCGAGCCTGGCATCGGACAGGCTGGGAGCCGGCTGGGGCGTGCCGTGGAATGGGCCGAGCGCTCGTGGGGCCCACCGTCGACCGCCGTTGGGCGGGCCTGATCTCCGACCGGCCGGACTCCCGACAACGCCGGCCCCGGCCAGGACTCGGGCGAGCCCAGCCTCGACCGGCCCGACCTCAGTCCGGCCCAGTCAGTCCGGCCCGGCTTCGGGCCAGCCCGGCCTTCGAGCCGGGCCCGTCGTCGGGCGGGCCACCCCTCCAGCGCGACGAGCGCCACCACGGCTCGGTTTCGGGTCAGCCGGACGTCAGGTCGGGCGGCTCCAGGGGGCGCGTCCTCCGACGGGCTGCAGGGGGCAGGGCTCCCGTCGGGTTCGGCGCCAGGCCGGGCGCGTCCTCGTGGGGCCGATACGAACGGGCGTGGGGCCGATACGAACGAGCGCCGGCCAGGGAGTCCCTGGCCGGCGCTCGGTGTGGTGGGTGGGGCTCAGGCGACCGTCAGGGTGAGCGTGAAGGCGGTGCCGTCGGCGGTGGTGAGGCGGAGCAGGAAGGTGCCCGTGACCTTGTCGGTGAACACCTCGGGCAGGACGAGTTGGCCCTTGGCGTCCGTCTTCAGGCCGGCGAGCGTACGCAGCGGCTTGCCGTCGGCGTCCTTGAAGTAGGGGCCCTTGTCGTTCGGCTTCGCGTCCGTGGCCGAAGTGATCATGGTCGCGGTGAACGTCACGTCCGCGGCCGGCTTCCCCCGGTGGGTGGCCTGTACCGCGATGGGCTCGACGAACGAGGCACCCGGCTTGGCGGTGAGTGGCAGCGCGTCCGGACGCGTCACCTCGTCAGCCGTCGGCGTGGGGCGGAGCTTGACGGTCGCGCTGAAGTCGACCGCGCCCTTGGTCTCACCGATGATCGAGGCCCGCACGGTGAACGTGCCCGCCTGCCTGCCGGCGGTGATCTTGGGCGCCGTGGCCGTGCCATCCAGGTGCGAGAAGACGGTGACCTTGTCGGTCAGACCGAAGAAACGCGCTCCGGTCTCACCCCGTATCTCGTACCGCACCCGCACCGCGGCGAGCGGCTTGCCCTTGCTGTCCACGACGCGGACCTGAGGCGACGTGTCGAACGCCGCTCCCTCGGTGGCCGTGAACTCCCGGGGGCCGACGCGCGTCAGCGACTTGGCCGGCTTCGGCTCGGGCGCGGGCGGCTTCGTCGGCGGCGTGGTGGGGGGTGTGGTCGGCGGCGTCGTGGGCGGCTTGGGCTTGGTCGGCGGCTTCGTGGGCGGTGTCGTCGGCGGCCTGGTGGGCTTCGGGGACGGCTTGTTCGGCTGCTGGGGCTTGTTCGGCCGGTCGGGCCGCTGCGGTCGCGGCGTCGGATCGGGTCGCTCGCCGGCGCCCGGCCGCTGCGCGGGCCGCTCGCCGCCCTGGTGCGTGTCCGCGCCGCTCTCGCCCCTGCCACGGTCGCCGCCCGTGCGGGCCGGTTCGGTGCGGTCGTCGGGGCGCGTGTCGCCGTTCGTGCCGGGGCCGTTGTCGTGCGGCAGCGCGCCGGTACCGTCGGGCACCTCGTGGGTGCCGGACCGGTAGTACTCGAACCAGGACAGCACCGTCCGCAGGTACTCCTGCGACCGGTTGTAGCCGAGGATCGCCTTGTCCAGATCGCCCTTGACCGACAGGTCGCGGTCGTTGGCGCACAGGTAGTGGGCCGCCGCCAGCGCCGCGTCGTAGATGTTGTTCGGGTTGCGCTGGCCGTCACCGTTGCCGTCCTGGCCCCAGGTGGCCCAGGTGGACGGGATGAACTGCATGGGGCCGACAGCCCGGTCGTGCGTGGTGTCGCCGTCGTAGGCGCCGCCGTCGGTGTCGGTGATGCGGGCGAAGCCGTTGCCGTCGAGGACGGGGCCGAGGATGGGGCTGAGGGTGGTGCCCTCGCGGTCCACGGCGCCGCCACGGGCCTGCCCCGACTCGACGCGGCCGATGCCGGCGAGCAGTTGCCAGGGGAGGTTGCACTGCGCACGGCTGACCGCGACGGAGGACTCCGCCTTGCGGTACGCGTCGAGCACGGTGGCCGGGATGCCGGAGTCGGTGCCACCCATCTGGCTGGGCTGGTTCGCGCTCGGCGGTTCGTTGGGCCGGATCGACGGCTTCGGGCTCTTCAGCGGCGGCAGGTCGGTGTGGTACGAGGAGTCGCCGCTGATCGCGTCGTTCTGCGGCGCGGGCGCCTCGCTCGCGAGGTCTCTGTCCCGATCGCGGTCCGCTTCCGCGTGGCCGCCCGCGAACCCCGGGGCCTGAGACGCTGTGAGCGCGGCCATCGCGACCGCCGCCACGGCGGTCGTCGCAGCTCCCTTGCGCAGCCGCCGACTGATGTGCGCTGCCATCGTCCGTCCCTCCCGTCGCCCGTGCCGCGCGCTCCCCCGCGCGACAATGCCCGTGACACTACGGCAACTCATGGCCCGCAGCTACTGACGCAGAGCGCTCCTTTATGAACGGTTACGACAGGGTGTACTGCGGTGGTGATCGCGACAGTTCGCGTACTGCTTCGGGTGCGATCCGCCCGTCACTAGGACGTCGCTGGCCAGGCACAGGTTCCCCGGTCAGGCCGTGTTTCGGTGGCCACCTCGCGCCCCGCGTGAGCCGACGTCACGGCGGGGTGGCGGGGTGGGTCCTCGGAGCGGGAGCCGTCACCGAGCGTTGCCCTTCCCGGCAGCACCGGGTGCGCGTCCGTTCCGGTTTCGGTGCGCGTTCCTCCCCAGCCAGCGCGCCGGCCGGGGAGCGACCGGGGCGGTCGTGGCGTGCGGCCGGTGGCGCGGCCGACTTAGCGCCGCTGGCGACTCAGGGCGCGTACGCCGCCGGACCACGGCAGCTCACGGGGATGCCGTACGCACCCCGAGGGCCGATGGGCGATCCGGTCGAGGCGCGGCGCGTGTCTCCGAGGCGCGGCGCGAGTGCCGGGCCGGGGCAGTCGGTCCGGCACTCGCGGGCACACTTCGGCTACGCCGCCCGGCCGTTGGGCCGGACCGGACCGAACCGGATCGCACCCGGCCGAGTCGGGTCGGACCCGGTCAGCTCCGACCGGCCGCATCGGATCGCGGCCGGGCGTACGCCGCATCGACGTGCGCCCCCGTCGTCCGGTCCTCGTCACGTCGGGCCGCCCGGCGGCCTCGGTCCTCGCCGGCCGACGGGCCTCCCGCGCGGCTCAGTGAGCCGCCGACTCCCAGTCGCCACCCGCGCCGACCGAGACGTCGAGGGCTGCGTTGAGCTCCACGGCGGCGGACATCTCGCGGCGCACCAGTTCCTCCACGCGCTCCCGCTCCCCCGCCGCGATCTCCAGGACGATTTCGTCGTGCACCTGGAGCAGCATGCGCGAGTCCAGCCGCTCCTCGCGCAGGGCGCGGTCCACCCGCAGCATGGCGATCTTGACGATGTCGGCCGCGGTCCCCTGGATCGGGGCGTTGAGCGCCATGCGCTCCGCCATCTCGCGGCGCTGCCGGTTGTCGCTGTTGAGATCGGGGAGGTAGCGCCGACGGCCGAGCATGGTCTGGGTGTACCCGGTGGCCCGCGCCTCCTCGACCACGCGCTGGAGGTAGTCGCGCACTCCGCCGAACCGCTCGAAGAAGGTGTCCATCAGCTTGCGCGCCTCGTCGGGGGCGATGGTCAGCTGCTGGGACAGTCCGAAGGCGGACAGTCCGTAGGCCAGGCCGTACGACATCGCCTTGATCTTGCGGCGCATCTCCGGGTCGACCTCGGTCTTGGCGACGCCGAAGACCTGGGAGGCGACCGTGGTGTGCAGGTCCTCGCCCGAGGCGAACGCCTCGATCAGGCCCTGGTCCTCGGAGAGGTGGGCCATCACCCGCAGTTCGATCTGGCTGTAGTCGGCCGTCATCAGCGACTCGTACCCCTCGCCGACGACGAAGCCGCGGCGGATGGCGCGTCCCTCGTCCGTGCGCACCGGGATGTTCTGCAGGTTCGGGTCGGTGGAGGACAGTCGACCGGTGGCCGCGACCGTCTGGTTGAACGTGGTGTGGATTCGGCCGTCGGGGGCGATGGTCTTGATCAGACCCTCGACGGTGGAGCGCAGGCGGGCCTGCTCGCGGTGGCGGAGCATGATGACGGGGAGCTCGTGCTCGGTCTGGCCGGCGAGCCAGGCCAGGGCGTCGGCGTCCGTCGTGTAACCCGTCTTGGTCTTCTTCGTCTTCGGCAGGCCCAACTCGCCGAACAGCACCTCCTGGAGCTGCTTGGGCGAGCCGAGGTTGAACTCGTGGCCCACCGCGGCGTGTGCCTCCCCCACCGCCTGCTGCACGGCGGCGGCGAACTGCTGCTCCATGTTCTCCAACCAGCCACGGTCGGCGGCGATACCGGCCCGCTCCAGTCGGGCCAGCAACTCGGAGGTGGGCAGCTCGATCTCGTGCAGCAGGTCGGCCGCGCCGACCTCGGCCAGTCGTCCGTCGAACGCCTCGCCCAGGTCGACCACGGCTCGCGCCTGCGACATGAGCGCGTCCTGCTCGGCCTGGTCGTCGGCGCCGAAGGCCAGCTGTCCGCTGTCGGCCGCCGCCGGGGCCAGTTCGCGGCCCAGATACTCGACCGTCAGCGCGTCCAGCGCGAAGGACCGCCGACCGGGCTTGACCAGGTACGCCGCGAGCGCGGTGTCCATCCGCACACCGGCGACGGACCATCCGTGCTCGGCGTAGACCCGCATCGCGCTCTTGGCGTCGTGCATGACCTTCGGCCGCTGCGGGTCGCCGATCCAGGCGGCGAAGGCCCGCTCGTCGGCCTCGTCGAGCTGGGCGGGATCGAACCAGACGGCGGGCCCGGCCGCGGTCGCCAGCGCGATCTCGCTGACGCTGCCGCTGCCCAGCGCCCACGCGTCCACGCTCGCCACGCCGAGCGGGGCCCCGCCGTGCTCGGCGAGCCAGGGTGCCAGCTCGCCGGCGCCCAGCGCCTGGCCGTCCACCTCGACGCCGGCGGCCGGGGTCACCGTCTCCTCGACGGCACCGGGGTCGGCGGCCAGCAGTCGCTCGCGGAAGTTCTGGTGCCGGAACTCCAGCGCGTCCAGCACCACCGTCAGCGCCTGCCGGTCGTAGGGCGCCCGCAGCAGGTCGGCCGGGCCGCAGGAGAGCTCCACGTCGCGGACCATCTCGGTCAGCCGACGGTTGAGCTTGACCGACTCCAGGTGGTCCCGGAAGTTCTGCCCCGCCTTGCCCTTGACCTCGTCGGCCCGCTCGACCAGTTCGGCGAAGGATCCGAACTGGTTGATCCACTTGGCGGCCGTCTTCTCACCGACGCCCGGAATACCCGGGAGGTTGTCGGAGGGGTCGCCGCGCAGCGCGGCGAAGTCCGGGTACTGCTGGGGCGAGAGGCCGTACTTCTCCTGGACCTTCTCGGGGGTGAAGCGGGTCAGCTCCGAGACGCCCTTGGTCGGGTAGAGCACCGTCACCTGATCGCTGACCAGCTGGAAGGAGTCCCGGTCGCCGGTGACGATCGAGACCTGGTACCCCTCGGACTCGGCGCGCGTGGCCAGGGTGGCGATCACGTCGTCGGCCTCGAAGCCCTCGACCGCGAAGCGGCGCACGCTCATCGCGTCCAGCATCTCCCCGATGAGCTCCACCTGCCCCTTGAACTCGTCGGGGGTCTTGGAACGCGTCGCCTTGTACTCCGGGAACTCCTCGGAGCGCCAGGTCTTGCGGGAGACGTCGAAGGCGACCGCCAGGTGCGTGGGCCGCTCGTCACGCAGGGTGTTCGCCAGCATCGAGGCGAAGCCGTAGATGGCGTTGGTCGTCTGGCCGGAGGTGGTGCTGAAGTTCTCCGCGGGCAGGGCGAAGAACGCCCGGTAGGCCAGGGAATGCCCGTCGAGCAGGAGCAGCCGGGGGTGCTCGGCCGGCTCGCTGGTGGGCTGCGCTGCTGTCGTCTTCGATGCTTTCTCTGCCACGTCCCCGATCCTGCCACGGCCCACTGACAATCCCGAGCCGCCGGGCGGCGGCCGGCCTCCGGCGGGCCCGCGCGCCGGGGTCCGGGGCGGGCGGGCGGGGCCGTTGTCAGTGCCTCGTGACAGGATTCACCCGTACCGGTCCCGTACCGGACGCCCGGCCTCGGCTCGCCGTCGGCCGGGCGGCGACCAGCCACCGTACGCGGCGGGGCGCGCGCCACCGGCCCGCTCGCGGCGGCCGACGCCTCATGTCGGTCGCCACCGACCGCGCACGGCCGACCGCGCAAAGGGGAGCGTCATGGCAGCCAAGCCGCCCACAGGTGACCCGGTTCAGGACGCGCCCGACGTGGGCCCCCCGCGGCGGGCCGCGGCCGGGCTGCCGGGCATCACGCACTCCCTGCTGGCCGCCCAGCGGCAGATGGGCGTGCGGCGCACCGCGCTCACGCTGCTGCGGGTCAACCAGAAGGACGGCTTCGACTGCCCCGGCTGCGCGTGGCCGGAGCCGGACAAGCGGCACACGGCGGAGTTCTGCGAGAACGGCGCGAAGGCGGTCGCTGAGGAGGCCACCCTGCGTCGGGTGACGCCCGAGTTCTTCGCGGCGCACCCGGTGGCCGACCTGGCCACCCGCAGCGGGTACTGGCTGGGCCAGCAGGGTCGCCTCACCCGGCCGATGCTGTTGGACGAGGGCGCCGAGCGGTACGAGCCGATCACCTGGGACCGCGCGTTCTCGCTGATCGCCGAGGAGTTGCGGGCGCTGTCCTCGCCCGACGAGGCCGTCTTCTACACCTCGGGGCGTACGAGCAACGAGGCCGCGTTCCTCTACCAGCTCTTCGCCCGCGAGTTCGGCACCAACAACCTGCCGGACTGCTCGAACATGTGCCACGAGTCGTCGGGCTCCGCCCTGACCGAGACGCTGGGGGTCGGCAAGGGCAGTGTGCTGCTCGACGACCTCTACCAGGCCGATCTGATCATCGTCGCCGGGCAGAACCCGGGCACCAACCACCCGCGGATGCTCAGCGCGCTGGAGAAGGCCAAGGCGGGCGGCGCGCGCGTGATCACGGTGAACCCGCTGCCCGAGGCGGGCATGGAGCGGTTCAAGAACCCGCAGACCGCGCGCGGGCTGGCCGGTGGCGGCACTCCGCTGACCGACCTGTTCCTCCAGGTCAGGCTGGGCGGCGACCAGGCGCTGTTCCGGGCTTTGAACCGGCTGGTCCTGGAGACCGAGGGCGCCGTCGACGAGGAGTTCGTCCGCGAGCACACCCACGGTTTCGAGGAGTTCGCCGCCACCGCCCGCGCGGCCGACTGGGACGAGACGCTGCGCGCGACCGGGCTCTCCCGCGCCGAGATCGAGCGGGCGTCGGAGATGGTGCTGGCCTCCCGGCGCACCATCGTGTGCTGGGCGATGGGCCTGACCCAGCACAAGCACTCGGTGCCCACCATCCGGGAGGTCGTCAACTTCCTGCTGCTGCGTGGCAACGTGGGGCGGCCCGGTGCCGGCGTGTGCCCCGTGCGCGGCCACAGCAACGTGCAGGGCGACCGGACCATGGGCATCTTCGAGCGGCCCGCGCCGGAGTTCCTGGACGCGCTGGCGGCGGAGTTCGACTTCGCGCCGCCGCGCGAGCACGGTCTGGACGTCGTACGGGCCATTCGGGCACTGCGCGACGGGCAGGCCAAGGTGTTCTTCGCCATGGGCGGCAACTTCGTCTCCGCCACCCCGGACACCGAGGTCACCGAGGCCGCGATGCGGCGGGCGCGGCTGACCGTGCACGTGTCCACCAAGCTCAACCGCTCGCACGCGGTGACCGGGGCGCGGGCCCTGATCCTGCCCACCCTGGGGCGTACCGAGCGCGACACCCAGGCCGGTGGCGACCAGTTCGTCACGGTGGAGGACTCGATGGGCATGGTGCACGCCTCGCGCGGGCGCCTGGAGCCCGCCAGCGCGCAGCTGCTCTCCGAGCCGGCCATCGTCTGCCGGCTGGCCCGCGAGGTGCTGGGCGAGGACAGCCGCACGCCGTGGGAGGAGTTCGAGCGGGACTACGGGCGGGTGCGGGACCGCATCGCGCGCGTGATCCCCGGCTTCGAGGACTTCAACGCGCGGGTGAGCGTGCCCGGCGGGTTCGTGTTGCCGCACGGCCCGCGCGACGAGCGGAGCTTCCCCACGGCCACCGGCAAGGCCAACTTCACCTCGGCTCCGGTCGAGTACCCCGAGGTGCCCGAGGGGCGGCTGCTGTTGCAGACGCTGCGCTCGCACGACCAGTACAACACCACCATCTACGGCCTCGACGACCGCTACCGGGGCATCAGGAACGGGCGCCGCGTGGTCCTCGTGCACCCCGAGGACGCGCGCGAGCTGGAGCTGGCGGACGGCGCGTACGTGGACCTGGTCAGCGAGTGGCGGGACGGTGGGCAGCGGCGGGCGCCCGGCTTCCGCGTCGTGCACTACCCGACGGCTCGGGGCTGCGCCGCCGCGTACTACCCGGAGACCAACGTCCTGGTGCCGCTCGACGCGACGGCGGACACGAGCAACACCCCGACGAGCAAGTCCGTGGTGATCCGCCTGGAACCGACCGCCCCCGTATAAGCGTTCGCTCAGCGAGCTGATAGGTAAGACGCAGCACACAACGCACACGAGCCGCGGATCGGAGCCGGACAGCATGGGTGAGCAGACCACCACCACGTTCCCGCAGGAGATCGTCGACCAGTACGCGGGACTCGGGCTCGACCTGCCAGCCCTCTTCTCGGCCGGGAACCTGGGCGAGCGCATGGGGTTGCGGATCGTCGAGGCGGCGCCCGACCGCGTCGTGGGCACCCTCCCGGTGGAGGGCAACACCCAGCCGTACGGGCTGTTGCACGGCGGGGCGTCCGCGGTGCTCGCCGAGACCCTGGGTTCGGTCGGCTCGATGTTGCACGGCGGCCCGCACAAGATCGCCGTGGGGGTGGACCTCAACTGCACCCACCATCGCGGGGCCCGCTCCGGCCTGGTGACCGGGGTGGCCACGCCGTTGCACCGAGGTCGTTCGACGGCCACGTATGAGATCGTCATCACCGACGAGCAGGGCCAGCGCGTGTGCACCGCGCGGCTGACCTGCCTGCTGCGCGAGGTCGAGGCCCCGGCCACGACGTAGCGCGCGGGCGGGGCGGGCGGCAGGGCGGGCCCGGCGCGGTCTGTGCGCGAAGGGGCGCGCCCGGTGGGCGCGCCCCTGGCTGGCGGTGCCGACGCTCCGCGCCGCCCGACTCCCCCGACCCCGACCGGTGTTGACGGCGCGGGGGTCGGCGGAGCGGGCGGCGGCTAGGACTCCTTGGCGCTCTTGGCCGCCTTCTTCTCCGCCGCGTCCTCGATGACCGCCTCGGCCACCTGCTGCATGGACAGGCGGCGGTCCATCGACGTCTTCTGGATCCAGCGGAAGGCGGCGGGCTCGGTGAGCCCGTACTGGGTCTGGAGCACGCTCTTGGCGCGGTCGACCAGCTTGCGGGTCTCCAGTCGCTGGGAGAGGTCGGCGACCTCCTTCTCCAGCGTCTTGAGCTCGGTGAAGCGGGAGACGGCCATCTCGATGGCCGGGACCACGTCGCTCTTGCTGAACGGCTTGACCAGGTAGGCCATGGCTCCCGCGTCGCGCGCCCGCTCGACCAGTTCGCGCTGCGAGAAGGCGGTCAGCATCAGGACCGGGGCGATGCTGTCGGCGGCGATCTGCTCGGCGGCGGAGATGCCGTCCAGGATCGGCATTTTCACATCGAGGATGACGAGGTCGGGACGGTGCTCTCGGGCCAGCTCGACGGCGCGCTCGCCGTCTCCGGCCTCACCGACGACCGAGTACCCCTCTTCTTCGAGCATTTCCTTCAGGTCGAGGCGGATCAGGGCCTCGTCCTCGGCGATGACGACACGTGTGGTCAACGGCGGGACGTGCGACTGCTGCTCATCGACGGGCTCAGGCTCGACGTCGCTCACGGGACTCCTCGAATCAGGCAGGTGGTGCCCCACGAGCCTACCTAGCTCCTGTATGTTTGACGCACAGCGTCTTTCCGCTAACCTCTGTTTCTGAGGTCAGCCCTGGTAGTCCAATGGCAGAGACGATACTCTCAAACAGTATTCAGTGTGGGTTCGAATCCCACCCAGGGCACTTCATTTCGCTTCCAAGGTTCGTTCTCCACTGGCGGGATTCATTCGCCGTGATGAACGTCGCAACGCGACGCGGACCGAATGCACATATGGCGATCGGCTTTTCGGGCCCGGATTGCGGTGCCGCGTACATCGGGTAAATGCCGTGCTTCTCACGCCTTGCCACTCCCCCTTATTCCGGCGTTCCGCCCGTGCCGTGCCCCGGGTGCGGGGCGGGTGCGAGCGTGGCTGGGACGCGGTCGCCGTGAATACGGAATCCGGTCATGAATCCGCGTTTCACGCGGAATGGGAGCGCCCCGCGCACACGCTCAGCGAGCCGGGGTACGGCTCGCTGAGCGAATGACCGGTCGTGGCGGGAGTTACTGGCCGGGGTCGTCACCGATGCGGTGGACGCGGACCAGGTTGGTGGAGCCGGCGACGCCGGGGGGCGAGCCGGCGGTGATGACGACCACGTCGCCCTTCTGGCAGCGGCCGATGCGCAGCAGCTCCTCGTCCACCTGGGCCACCATGGCGTCCGTCGACTCGACGTGCGGGCCGAGGAAGGTCTCCACGCCCCAGGTCAGGTTGAGCTGGGCGTAGGTGTCCGGGTCGGGCGTGAAGGCGAGGACCGGGATCGGCGAGCGGTAGCGCGAGAGGCGACGGACCGTGTCGCCGGACTGCGTGAAGGCCACCAGATACTTCGCGCCGAGGAAGTCCCCCATCTCCGCCGCCGCGCGGGCGACCGCGCCGGCCTGGGTCCGCGGCTTGTTCCGCTCGGTCAGCGGCGGCAGCCCCTTGGCCAGCATGTCCTCCTCGGCCGCGACGACGATGCGGCCCATGGTCCGGACCGTCTCGATCGGGTACTTGCCGACGCTGGTCTCGCCGGAGAGCATCACCGCGTCGGTGCCGTCCATGACGGCGTTGGCGACGTCCGACGCCTCGGCGCGGGTGGGCCGGGAGGCGTCGATCATCGAGTCGAGCATCTGGGTCGCCACGATCACCGGCTTGGCGTTGCGCTTGGCGAGCTTGACGGCGCGCTTCTGCACCATCGGCACGGACTCCAGCGGCATCTCGACGCCGAGGTCGCCACGGGCCACCATGATGCCGTCGAAGGCGTCCACGATGGCTTCCAGGTTCTCCACCGCCTGCGGCTTCTCGACCTTGGCGATCAGCGGCAGCCGGCGGCCCTCCTCGGCCATGATCCGGTGGACGTCGCGGGCGTCGTCGGCGTCGCGCACGAAGGACAGCGCGATGACGTCGGCGCCGATACGCAGCGCCCAGCGCAGGTCCTCGACGTCCTTGCCGGACAGCGCGGGGACCGAGACGGCGACGCCGGGCAGGTTGAGGCCCTTGTGGTCGGAGACCATGCCGCCCTCGATGACCCGGGTGCGTACGCGCGGGCCGTCGACCCCGGTCACCTCCAGGGTGACCCGGCCGTCGTCGACGAGGACGCGCTCGCCGGGCGTCACGTCGCCGGCCAGGCCCTCGTAGGTGGTGCCGCAGCCGTGCCGGTCGCCCTCGACCTCCTCGACGGTGATCGTGAACTCGTCGCCGCGTTCAAGGAGTACGGGCCCCTCACGGAACCGGCCGAGGCGAATCTTCGGGCCTTGAAGGTCGGCGAGGACACCGACGCTGCGGCCGGTCTCCCGAGAAGCTTGGCGCACCCTCTGGTACCGCTCCTCGTGTTCCACGTAGGAACCGTGGCTGAGGTTGAAGCGGGCGACGTCCATGCCGGCCTCGACAAGCCTCTTGATCTGCTCGTACGAGTCGGTGGCGGGGCCCAGGGTGCAGACGATTTTCGCTCGGCGCATGAGTCGAGCCTATGACCTACCAACGGGTAGAGAACCGTGAACTCCCTACAGCCCAACGACCTTTACGTGAAAGGCTCTTGACAACTAATGAAACGTGCGCGGGGTCGCTCCGATGAGCGATGTGCCGGGGCCTCCCGCGCCGTTCTCACAGGGCGGGACGCGTCATGGTGAAGCGGGCGTTGACGTGCGCGTACACGGTCTGCCGTCGGGGTTCGAGGTCGAGGGCCGGTGCCTGGTCCGACGCGCCGCCGTAGCCGGGGACCGCCGCGCGCAGACCGGCGACCGGCGGCGGCGCGGGGGCGTTCTCCGCGCCGATGTCGGCGAGTTCGACGAGGGCGGCGAGTTCGGCTCCCAGCGCCTGGGCGTACTCGCGGGCCCGCTTGACCGCCTCGCGGACGGCCTGCTGGCGGGCCTCGCGGTGGGCTGGCGAGTCGGGGCGCAACGCCCACCAGGGGCCGTCGACGCTGGTCAGCTCCAGGTCGGCGAGGCGGGTGGTGAGCTCGCCGAGCGCGCTGAAGTCGGTGAGCGTGGCGGTCAGGTAGACCCGGCCGTGGTAGGCGCGGACGCGTTCGTGACGGCCCTTGTCGGTGAGCTGCGGGGTGATGCTGAAGGCGCCGGTCTCCAGCTTCTCGACCGCGTCGCCGTAGGACCTGACCAGGTCGAGGACCTGGTTGTTGCGGCGGGTGAGGTGGTCGAGCGCGCCGCGCCGGTCGGTGCCCCGGGCGCTGACGGCGATGCCGAGGCGGGCGATCTCCGGGTCGACCTCGATGTGGGCCTCGCCGCGCACCGCGACGCGCGGGGTCTCGGGCGTTCCGTAGGACAGCGGTGTGGTGGTCGTCATGGGGGCCACTCTCGCAGCCGGTCCGCGCATCAGGTAGTCATGTGGTCAAGGGCCACCCGGGGTGTCGGATCGACCGGTCCGGGTGGGCGACCCGCCCGCGCGCGCCATCGCGCGCGGGCGCGCTGGGCCGGGCTGCTGGAGTAGGGAGAACCACGAGATGCCACTGGACCGTAGGAGGTTCCTGGGTCGTTCGGCGGCGACGGGGGCCGCGGTGGCCCTGGCGGGGACGGCGACCGCCGCCGCGTCCCCGACGGGCGGGCGCGGCCACGGCCGGCCAAGCGATCGGTACGAGTTCACCGTGCTGGGCACCACCGACCTGCACGGCAACGTCTTCAACTGGGACTACTTCACCGACGCGGAGTTCGACGACCGGGACCACAACGACGTCGGGCTGGCCAAGATCTCCACGCTGGTGCGGCAGGTCCGCGCGGAGCGGGGCGCGGCCAACACGCTGCTGCTCGACGCCGGCGACACGATCCAGGGCACCCAACTGTCCTACTACTACGCCAGGGTCGAGCCGATCACCAGCCCCGGCGGCCCGGTGCACCCGATGGCCAGGGCGATGAACGCCATCGGCTACGACGCGGCGGCGCTGGGCAACCACGAGTTCGACTACGGCGTCCCGGTGCTGCGGAAGTTCGCCGAGCAGTGCGACTTCCCGCTGCTGGGCGCGAACGCGCTCGACGCGCGCACGGGCCGGCCGGCGTTCGCGCCGTACTGGATGACGCGGCTGCGCACGCCGTTGGGGCGGCCGGTGCGGGTGGCGGTGCTGGGGCTGACCAATCCGGGCGTCGCGGTGTGGGACAAGGCGCACGTGCAGGGCGAGTTGACCTTCCCCGGCCTGGTGGAGCGGGCGGCGACGTACGTACCACGGCTGCGGTCGATGGGCGCGGACGTGGTGATCGTCGCGGCGCACTCGGGCACCAGCGGCGCCTCCTCCTACGGCGACCAGCTGCCGCACGCGGAGAACGCGGCGACGCTGGTGGCGCGTCAGGTGCCCGGCGTGGACGCGATCCTGGTGGGGCACGCGCACCAGGAGATTCCCGAGTACCGGGTGGTGAACGAGGAGACCGGGCGCGAGGTGGTGCTCTCGGAACCGCTGAAGTGGGGGCAGCGGCTGACCCGGTTCGACTTCGCCCTGGCCTGGGAGCGGGGCCGGTGGCGGGTGGAGTCGGTGGGGGCGAGGGTGCTGAACGCGAACGCCGTCGCCGAGGACCCCGCGATCACCGGGCTGCTCGGCGCCGAGCACGCGAAGGTCGTGGCGTACGTGAACCAGGTGATCGGCACCTCGGCGCGGCGGATGGCGGCGGACGAGGCGCCGTACAAGGACACGCCGATCATCGACCTCGTCAACCACGTGCAGACACGGACCGTGCGGGCGGCGCTGGCGGATACCGAGTACGCCTCGGTGCCGGTGCTCTCGCAGGCGTCGTGCTTCTCGCGGACGGCCGTGGTGCCGGCGGGTGAGGTCACCATTCGCCAGGTGGCCGGCCTGTACCCGTTCGACAACGCCCTGGAAGCACGGCTGCTGACCGGTGCGCAGGTGCGGGAGTACCTGGAGTTCTCGGCGCGCTACTACGTGCGGACGGCGCCGGGCGGCGGCGTGGACCCGGCGAGGCTGACGAACGCGAACGGGACGCCGGACTACAGCTACGACGTGGTCAGCGGCCTGACGTACGAGATCGACATCGCCCGGGAGCCGGGGCGGCGGATCGCGAAGCTGTGCTTCGAGGGGAAGCCGGTGGCCGACGACGCGCGGTTCGTACTGGCGGTCAACAACTACCGGGCCAGCGGTGGCGGCGACTTCCCGCACGTCGCCTCGGCGCGGGTGGTGTGGTCGACGTCGGAGGAGATCCGGAACACGATCATCGCCTGGGTGCGCGCGGAGGGGACCATCGATCCGGAGCGGTTCGCGACCCAGGACTGGAAGCTGACCCGCGACGGCGCGCCGGTCTTCTTCTCACCGCTGGAGCACCGGCCCTACGTCCAGTGCCCCTGCTGCCGCTAGGCGGCGCCGCCGAGCCGGGCCGGTGCCCGGACGACCCCGATGACCCGCACGTTCGACGCGGTCGGCGGGTGGGCGCAGAGGGCGGTCGGGGCGGTGGCACATGCCGGGGTGAGATGCCCTCGTTCAGGAACCGTTAAAGGGCGTCAACAACCGTTAAAGGGTGTCAGCAAATCCCTCCCGGAACGGGCGCGGTCAGCACAATGAAAGGATGAATGAGGAGTTCGCCGTCGCGTTCGAAGCCGTTCGCCGGGATCTAGCTGCCTCATGCGCCGTGCGTCCTCGCTTCGCCGAGGACGCGTGGGCACAGGAGCTCGCGGGTGTGGGCGGTGTCGCGGGGGTGATGCTGTACGAGCCGGACGGCTCGGGGATGGGCATCTCCACGATGCTCGGCCAGCCACGGGCCCAGCAGGTGACGGAGCTCGCCGACCAGGTGCAGGAGTGGGCGGTGGAGGCACTGTGCGCGGCGACGATGCCCGCGGTGTGGCCCGAGTGCCCCGCCCATCCCAACGCGCATCCGCTCGCCCCGGTCGTACGGCGCGGCCAGGCGGTGTGGTCATGTCCGCGCGACGGTGTGACGGTCGCGCTGATCGGTGAGCTTGCCGCCGCGCTGGCCGCCGCCGCGAACCGTCGGATCGAGGCCGAAGGTGGTGAACGCGGTCCGGCGCGGAAGCGCAAACGCCAGCCGGCCGGTGACTGAGTTGAGGATGACCGCGCCGCGCCAGGCGGCGAGCCCGAGGTCGGGCGTGCCGACGCCGTGCGTGTGGCGTTCGGCGTTCTGCACGTAGACCGAGCCCTTGATGGCGGGGTCGAGGACCAGTCGTTGCTGCTCGTCCACCAGGGGGCGCCCCGTGCCGTCCCGGTGGAGCTGGGGTTGCAGGTCGGCCAGGAGCGTGTCGGTGGGACGTTCGCGGTAGCCGGTGGCCAGCACGACCGCGTTGGTCGTGAGCCGGGTGCGGGTGTGCTGCTGTTCGTGTTCGACGTGCAGCTCGATGGTCGAGGTGCCGACGCGGCCCGCGGTGCGCACCCGCACGCCGGGGGTGAGGACGGCGTCGGGCCAACCGCCCTCCAGCGTGCGGTCGTACAGCTCGTCGTGGATGGCGGCGATGGTGGCCTGGTCGATGCCCTTGTAGAGCTGCCACTGGCTGGGCAGGAGCGCGTCGCGGGCGGGCTCGGACAGGGCGTGGAAGTAGCGCGTGTAGTCGGGTGTGAACTGTTCCAGGCCGAGCTTGCTGTACTCCATGGGCGCGAAGGCGGCCGTGCCCGTGAGCCAGTGCAGCCCCTCGTGTCCGGAGGGGCGGCGGCGCAACAGGTCGAGGAAGACCTCGGCACCGGACTGACCCGAGCCGACGACGGTGACGTGGTCGGCGGCCAGCAGTTCGGCGCGGTGGTCGAGGTAGTGCGCCGAGTGCAGGACGGGGACGCCCGGCGCGTCGGCCAGCGGGCGCAGTGGTTCGGGCACGTGGGGCGCGGTGCCGACGCCGAGCGCCAGGTGGCGGGCGTAGGCGCGGCCCAGGGCCACCACCTCGTCGTCGGCGTCGAGTTGGGCGTAGTCGACCTCGAAGAGTTCGCGGTCGGGGTTCCAGCGCACGGCGTCGATGTGGTGGCGGAAGTAGAGACCGGGCAGGTGCTCGCTGACCCAGCGGCAGTACGCGTCGTACTCGGCGCGTCTGATGTGGAAGCGCTCGGCGAAGTAGAAGGGGAAGAGTCGATCCTGGTCGTGCAGGTAGTTCAGGAACGTCCAGGGGCTGGTGGGGTCGGCGAGGGTGACGAGGTCGGCGAGGAAGGGCACCTGGAGCGTGGTGCCCTCGATGAGCAGGCCGGGGTGCCAGCGGAAGGCGGGCCGCTGGTCGTAGAAGGCGGTGCGCAGGCCCGGGACGCCGTAGGCGAGGGCGGCCAGGGACAGGTTGAAGGGGCCGATGCCGATCCCGGCCAGGTCGTAGGGCTGCTCGGGGCTGGTGGCGGGGGCCTGGAACTGGGGCTCTGAGGGGGAGGTGAGGTCGGTGGTGCTCATCCGGTGCGGTGGCCTTCCACGAGTTTCACCAGCGCTTCGAGGTCGCTGGGCTGGATGTGCGGGTTCAGGAGGGTGGCCTTGAGCCACAGGCCGTCGGGGCGGGCGGCGCGGCCGAGCACGGCCCGACCCTCGGCCAGGAGTCGGCGGCGGGCGCGGGCCACGGCGGGCGGGTCGGCCCCGGTGGGGCGGAAGAGGACCGTGCTGATGACGGGCCGGGCGTGCAGTTCCAGGCCCGGGGTGGCCTCGATGAGGTCGGCGAGGTGCTGCGCGGCGGAGCACGTGCGGTCCACGAGCTCGCCCAGCCCGTTGCGCCCCAGGGCGCGCAGTGTGACGGCGACCTTGAGGATGTCGGGGCGGCGGGTGGTGCGCAGGGAGCGGCCGAGCAGGTCGGGGAAGCCTGCTTCGGCGTCGTCGGCGGCGCTCAGGTAGTCGGCGCGGTGGCCGAGCGGTGCGAGGTCGGCCCGGTCCGGTACGGCGAGCAGGCCGGCCGCGACAGGCTGCCAGCCCAGCTTGTGCAGGTCCAGGGTGACGCTGTGGGCGCGCTCGATGCCGCGCAGCTTGTGCCGGTGGGCGGCGCTGAACAGCAACGGGCCGCCGTACGCCGCGTCGACGTGCAGCCGGGCACCGTACGCGGCGGCCACGTCCGCCAGTTCGGGCAGCGGATCGATGACGCCGGTGTCGGTGGTGCCCGCGGTGGCCACCAACAACCGGGGTGCATCGGGCGGCAGTTGACCCAGCGCGGCGGCCGCGCTGGCCGGATCGAGCACGCCCCGAGGGGTGGCGACCACCACCGGGTCGGGCAGCCCGAGCACCCAGGCCGCGCGCACCACGCTGTGGTGCGCGTTCTCGCCGCAGACCACGCGCAGCGCCGGCGGCTCGGGCAGCGGCCGGCACGGGCGGGCGGGGCCCGGGTGGCGGCGCGGGTGCGGCAGGCCGTGCGCTCCCGGGCGCGGCCCGCCCGCCGCGCGCTCGACGGCCGGGGCACAGACGGGGGCGCTCGACGCGTGGTCGGCCGGTGCGGGAGGGGTCGCGGCGGGATCGGCCGGCGTACGGCTGGTGGGTGGGGGGCCGGCGGGGGCACGGTCGGTCGGCGGGGACGCGCTGGGCGTGCGGTCGGCCGGGGCCGCCGGGGCGTGCGCCGGGGTGCGGGTGGGGGGCCGGTGGTCGGCCGGGCGGGCGGCGGGGGTCGCCGGGGCGGGGCGGGTGGCCTCCTCGCGGGCCAGCAGGAGGGCCAGTTGGTTGGACTCGGTGCCGCCCGTGGTGACCAGGGCGTCGGCCGTGGGGGTCGCGGGGTAGACCAGGGCGGCGAGCGCGTGGCTGGTGAGGGCCTCCAGCTCGGAGGCGGCCGGGGCCTGGTCCCAGGAGTCGAGCGAGGGGTTGAGGGCGCTCGCGGCGAGGTCGGCCGCCACGGCGACGGCGAGCGGCGGGCAGTGCAGATGGGCCGCGCAGTGCGGGTCGGCGGGGTCCGCCGCGCCGACGGTGACGGCGTGCACCAGGGCGCGCAGCGCCTCGTCGGCTCCGGTGCCCTCGGCGGGGATGGCCTGCCCCACGGTGTGGCGCACGGCCCGCGCGACGGCCTCCGGTCCGCCCCGTGGCAGCGGGCCGGCGCGGTCGCGCGCGCCGGCGGCCACGGTCTCCAGGACGGCGTCGAGCAGCGGGCGCAGCGCGCGCGGGCCGGCGGCGCCACCCGCGAGGGGCGGAAGCGGCGGGTCGGCGTCGGCGTCGGCAACGGGCACAGGCACGGATGTGCCCTCCAATTAAGGGAGTCGCGGGTGTGAGGTCGGCCCAAATTACTGGCGTCGCCCTCGGGCGCGGCAGCCGATGCCGGGACACCACCCGTTAGGGGGTAGCCCCGAGCCCGTACGAGGGAGCGGCGCTCTCGTACGGGGGAGCCACGGGCCCCGTACGAGGGAGCGGCGGGCGGGCACGACGGCGCCCGCCCGACCGGAGGCGGGGGCTGCTCGTGGGCGCGCGCGGGGCGAGTTGGGGTGGGGTCGCGCGGGCGTGGGCGCGAGGGGGTCGCGCGGGTGCGCGGGGCGGGTTCGAGGGTGCGCGGGGTTCGCGCGGGGCGGGGCATCGGGGCGTGCCAGGCGGGGGCCTCGGGGCGTGGGTGCGTCGGCCGCTCCCGCGCGCCGCGACAGGCGGCCGGGTACGGGCGTGCGGGACGGGGCCCGCACTCCGGGGCGCGTGGGGTATGACGGGCGGCGCGGGGCACGGCGTACGGGCCTGCGAGCGATGCGGCGGCGGGCGACTCGGCGCACGGACGCGCGGTGGAGTGCGGGCGCGAGGTGGGGCGTGTGGTGGCGTACGGATACGCACGGGGTGGTGGGGCGGGGCCGCGAGTGGGGTGGTGGGCCGCGAGGCGCGGTGTACGACGCGGGTTGGTGGGTGGGAGCGGCCGGCAGGGGGCGATGGAGGGCCGATGGGCCCGGCCCCGCGCGGGGGCGGGGCCGGGCGGGAGTCCGTACGCCGGGGCGTCGGGCCGGGGCGTCGGGCGGTGAGGCTGGGGAGTGGCGTCGGCTACGCGATGTCGGCTACGCGGCACCGTCGAGTTGGGGTCGGGTGGCGGCCCGCGTGAGGCCAGGGAGACGGCTGGTGCGGGTGGGCGCGGGGCGGGTGGGGGTCAGGGGGTGGGGCGGGTGAAGTCGGCCGTGTGGTCGGTCGCCCACCGGGCGAAGGTCAGGGCCGGGCGGCCGGTGACCTCGGCGACCGTCGTGGTGACCTCGGTCTCCGCGGTGACCGCGGCGGCGAACGCGTCGAGGATCGTGCCCAGCATCGCCGGCGGCACGTGCGGGAACAGGTCGGGGCTGACCTCCTCCCGAGGCACCTCGTCGAAGCGCAGGTCGCGGCCGAGGGCCGTGCCGATGGCCGCGACCTGCTCGGCGGCGGTCAGGACCTCGGGGCCGGTGAGCCGGTAGGCCGCCCCGTGGTGCCCCTCGTCGAGCAGGGCCCGGGTGGCGACCGCGGCGATGTCCGCCTCGTGGATGGGCGCGGTGCGCGCGCCCGCGAACGGGTGGCGCACCACGTCGCCGTCGCGGATCTGGGGCGCCCACTGGAAGGCGTTGGTGGCGAACGCGTTGGGTCGCAGCAGTGTCCACCGCGCGCCGCTGGCCACGACCGCGCGCTCCGGTACGAGATGGTGCGCGACCAGCGGGTTGCTCTCGTCCGCGCCGTCGTCGACGGCGCCGCTGGACAGCAGCACCACCCGCCGCACACCGGCCGCCACGGCGGCGGTCAGCAGGTCCTGGGTGTGCGAGCCGACCGCGCTGAGGTTGATGAACAGCCCGGTGGCGCCGACGAAGAGCGCGTCCAGGGCGGCGGGGTCGGCGTAGTCGGCGCGTACCGCCTCGGCGCCGGGGGGCAGGTCGGCGCGGGCGGGGTCGCGGGTGACGCCGCGTACGGGCCGCTCCTCGGCGACGAGTTGGGAGACGAGCGAGCGCCCCACGTTTCCGGTGGCTCCGGTCACCACGATCACGGCTGTGCCGCCTTCCTGTCGAACCCGCCCCGAGCCGGCCCGTACGTCGTCGGCGTCGCCGTGGCACGCCGGTCGACCGGCGTGGGCCGCTCGGTACGGGGCGTGCGGCGCGGGCGAGGGCGCGGCACCGGGCGGGGTGGGGCGTGGGGTGACGGTCCGGCCGGGGCGGCGAGGGGGTCTGCTGATGAACACGGCCAGGCTAGTGAACCGGAAGGCCCCTCCGGATCGCCGGTTGGGCGGAGCCGCCCTGCGACCACGGACCTAGGTCCACGGCACGCGCGACACGACGTATGGCGATATTGGCGGCACGGAAGGGGTGTTGGCCCGACGGCGGGCCGACAGCACCGCGTACGAGCGGCGCACCGGCGGCGCGAGAGGCGGGCGCGGGTCGCGGGTGCCCGGGACCGGCCGGCCCCGGTCGGGCGGGGCGGCGCACCGGGCCACGAGCGCGGGTCGCGGGCGCGGGTCGCGGGCGCTGGCGTCCGGTCCGCCAACGCGCCGTGCGTGCCAGCCGTGGCGGGCCACGTGGCACCGGGGCGGCGACGCGACCCGGGGGTCCGCGCCACGTCGCGGAGCGCCCCGTGCCGCCCCGGGACGGGGCGGCGGGGCGGCGCCGTACGGGGTCAGCCCGTCGCGGCGGTGGTCCGCTGGCCCTCGCGTACCCGCAGGGCGCGGCGCAGGTCGTCGAGTTCGTCCGCGAGCCGGCGACGCAGGGCGGGGATGGGGTTGGCGTCGCGCAGGCAGTCCTCGCCCAGCCGCAGCGTGTTCGCGTCCACCGCGTGGTGCGGGAACCCGAAGCGGCCGACGGCCTGGGCGATGGCGGGGCCGCGCCGGGCGGCGAGGTCGGCGACCGCGGGGAAGTAGCGCGCGAGGTAGGCGCGCAGCAGCTCGTGCTGCTCCGGCTGCCAGAAACCCTCCGCCGTGGCGGTGGCCAGGTACGTCGAGAGGTCGTCCTTCTCGAACAGCTCGGCCCAGGCGGCCTCCTTGGCCGCCACGTCCGGCAGGGCCGCGCGGCAACGGGCCGCGCCCTCCTGCCCGGTGGCGCTGGAGTCGCGGGCGAGTTCCGCCTCGATGTCGGTGAGGGTGACGGCGCCGAGCACGGAGCGGCGCAGCAGCAGGCGCCAGCGCAGCTCCGGGTCGAGTACGGGACCGCCGGGCACGGTGCCGGCGGCGAGCCAGTCGCCGAGTTCGGCCGCGTCGTCGGTGCTGTCGACCAGGGTGTGCACGGCCGACAGTCGCAGGCCGGGCGCGGAGCCGTCGGCGGTGCGGTCGAGCAGGTCGCGGCAGGTGTCCACGAGGGTGGCCAGGGCGGCGGGGCGCTGGTCGGCCGCCAGGTAGCGGTCGGCGAGCTGGCCACGGGCGAAGGCCAGCACGCCCTGCGTGATGACGACGTCGCTCTCCTCGGGGAGGTGGGCGCGCAGCACGTCGAGGTAGCTGGTGGGTGCCAGCTTCCCGTCCCGCACCAGGTCGCGGGCGGCGTTCCAGACCACGGCCCGCGACAGCGCGTCGGGCAGCCCGGACAGGGACTCGGTCAGGGTGGTCCAGGACCGCTCGTCGAAGCCGATCTTGACGTAGCCGTAGTCGCCGTCGTTGACCAGGACGAGGTCGGGGCGGGGCCCTTCGGTGACGTAGACCCGGTCGTCGGGGACGTTCCAGCTCAGCGGCGTGCGGGGGATGAGGCGGCCGGTGTCGGGGTCGCGGTCGTAGCAGCCGATCGTGAGCTGGTGCGGGCGGCTGCCCTCGTGGGACAGCCGCAGCTCCCAACCACCGGGCACCTCGCTGACCCGTGGCGTGAGGGTGTCCACGCCGGTGGTGCGCAGCCAGGCGTCGGCCCACTCGGGCACCGGGCGGCCCGAGGCGCGGGCGAGGGCGTCGATGAAGTCGGCGAGCGTGGCGTTGCCGAAGCGGTGCAGTGTGAAGTGGTCGTTGATGCCGGCGAAGAAGTGCTGTTCGCCGAGCCAGGCGACGAGTTGACGCAGCGCGGAGGCGCCCTTGGCGTAGGAGATGCCGTCGAAGTTGAGGCGGGCGGCGGCCGTGTCGGGGACGGCGTCGGGCTCGGGGGCGACGGGGTGGGTCGAGGGGCGCTGGTCGGCGTCGTAACCCCAGTTCTTGCGGCGCACGCCGAAGTCGGCCCAGGTGTCGGTGTACCGGGTGGCCTCGGTGAGGATCTGGAAGCCCATGTACTCGGCGAACGACTCGTTCAGCCAGATGTCGTCCCACCAGCGCATGGTGACCAGGTCGCCGAACCACATGTGGGCCATCTCGTGCGCGATGACCATGGCGCGGCTCTGCCGCTCGGCCTCGGTGACGGCGGAGCGGAAGACGAACTGGTCGCGGAAGGTGACGAGCCCGGGGTTCTCCATGGCGCCGGAGTTGAACTCGGGGACGAACGCCTGGTCGTAGGAGTCGAAGGGGTAGGGCTCGTCGAAGATCTCGTGGTAGCGGTCGAAGCAGCGCCGGGTGATGTCGAAGAGCTCCTCGGCGTCGGCGTCGAGGTACTCGGCGAGCGAGCGGCGGACGTGCAGGCCGAACGGCAGCCCGGCGTGCCGGGTGCGCACCGAGTGCCAGGGGCCGGCGGCCAGCGCCATCAGGTAGGTGCTGATGGGCTGGGTGGGGGCGAGCTGCCAGCGGCCGTCGGCGGTGTCACCGACGCGGGTGGCGATGCCGTTGCCCAGGACGGTCCACTCGGGCGGCGCGGTGACGCTGACCTCGAAGACGGCCTTGAGGTCGGGCTGGTCGAAGCAGGCGAACACCTTGGGCGCGTCCGACATGCAGCACATGGTGTAGAGGTACGTTTCGCCGTCGGCCGGGTCGGTGAAGCGGTGCATGCCCTCGCCGGTGCGCGAGTAGTGCATGTCGGCCTCGACCAGCACCTCGTGTTCGCCCTCGCCGAGCCCGGTGAGCGGGTAGCGGCCGTCGGCGTACAGCGTGGGGTCGAGGTCGTTGCCGTCGAGCGCGATCCGGTGCAGCGCGGCGGCCTCCAGCTCGATGAAGGTGTCGACCCCCGGCTCCAGCACGCACAGGCGCACGGAGGTGGTGGAGCCGAACACCTCGGCACCTCGCGTCAGGTCGAGGTCGATGGTGTACCGGCGGAGGCCGATGCGGGCGGCACGGGTCTGCGCTTCGTCGCGCGTCAGTACGGACATGGGGACATGCTGCCGTACGCCCCGCCGTCCGTGCAGGCCGCGGTGGCCTCGCCGGCCAGGCGGGGTGCCCCGGAGGTGCCTCGTGGCGAGGGGGTGAGGGTGCGCGTGCGGGGGCGCGGGACGCGGTGGCCTCGCCGGCCGGGCGGACCGTCCCACGGTGGCGGGAGGGATGCCGCGCGGCGGCGACCGGGCGCGTCGCGGAGCTGGGGCGTGCCTCGGGGCACCGGGCGGGGTGCCGCGCGGCGATGGGGTGGGACGTGCCCCGGGGTGCCTCGCGGCGGCGGGGCGGGGTGCCTCTCGCGGCGGCGGAGCGGGAGGGCCGCGCGGCCGTGGCCTGGACGTGGTGGGGCAGGCGGCCTCGCGCCGGTGGGGCGGGGCGCCACGCGATGGCGGGACGGTGCCGCGCGGCAGGGTTGCCGTCGGGGGCGGGGTGGTGCCCTGCCCGGTGGCGTCGGCGGCACGGTGGTGCCGGGGGGCGAAGTGACGCCGGGGGCGAGATGGTGCCGGGGGCGAGGTGGTGGCGGGTGCGCGGTGGCAGGGTGGTGGCATGACGATCGGCATATCCGCCCCGCCCGGCCGGGCCTCCGCACGGCGTGGGCCCGCGCCCCGCACCGCCCTACCGGCCGTACCCGCCCCACCGGCCGCGCACGGCGCGCCGCCGACGCCCGCCCCACCACCGGCGTACGGCGCGCCGCTCCCGCGCGCTGGCACGCTCCCGCACGCCGCGCGGGTGCCCATGCCCGCCACCGGGCCGGCACGTGACGCGAACGCGCGCGCCACCGAGCCCGCGCCGGGCGCGTTCGCCGCGCCGCGCCGGGTCGAGCCGGCGCGTGGTGGGGGTCGGCGATGACGGGCGGCGACGGGCTCGCGGACGGCCGGCGCGCGGGCGGGGACCGGCCCGGTGAGGTCGCCGCGCGGCGGCGCGCGCTGGAGCGCGTGGACGCGTTCGCCGACCGCCTGACGGCACTGAGCCGTGCCCTGCACGCCGATCCCGAACTGGCCTTCGCCGAGCACCGCGCGGCGGGGCGGCTGGCGGCGCTCCTGACGGAGGCCGGGTTCGCCGTGCGCCGTGGCCCCTACGACCTGCCGACGGCGCTGAGCGCCTCGTACGGCACGGGGCCGCTGACGATCGGGGTGTGCGCCGAGTACGACGCGCTGCCGGGCCTCGGACACGCCTGCGGGCACAACGTGATCTGCGCGGCGAGCGCGGGAGCGGCCATCGGTCTGGCGGCGGTCGCCGACGAACTCGGCTTCGCGGTGCGCCTGCTGGGCACCCCGGCGGAGGAGGCGGGCGGCGGCAAGGTGCTGATGCTCGAACGCGGCGCCTTCGACGAGGTGACGGTGGCGATGATGGCGCACCCGGGGCCGGCCGACGACATCGATCCGCGCTCGTCCACCACGGCGGTGGCGCGCTTCGCGGTGACGTTCACCGGCCGCGCCGCGCACGCGGCACTCGCCCCGCACCTGGGCGTCAACGCGGCGGACGCGGCTGTGGTGGCGCAGGTGGCGGTGGGGCAGTTGCGCCAGCAGCTGCCGGACGGGTACCGCGTGTCGGGCATCGTCCGCGACGGTGGCGAGCAGTCGAACATCATCCCGGAGCGCACGGTGCTCGCCTTCGAGGTGCGTACGCCCACGGCCGAGGAACTGGCCGCGCTGCGCGAGCGGGTCCTGGACTGCTTCCGTGGCGCCGCGCTCGCCACCGGCTGTGCCGTGACCGTCGAGCCCACCCAGCCGGACTACCTGGATCTGCGCAACGACGCCTGGCTCATGGCGCGGTACGCCGACGGCCTGCGCGCGGCCGGCCGCTCCCCCGCCGAGCCGGCGGGCGCCCCCCGCCGCCTCGGCGCGTCCACCGACATGGGGAACGTGACCAGGGCGCTGCCCGCCATCCACCCCCACTTGGGCCTCATCGGCTCCCACAGCACGCCGCACACCAGGGAGTTCGCCGAGTGGACGGGGGGTGAGGCCGCGGACGACGCGGTCCTCGCGGCGGCCCGCGCCATGACCTGGGCCGGCGTCGCCCTGGCCGCCGACGAGGAGCGCCGCGCCCACTACCTCGCCCTACGAGCGGCCGGAAGGACCAGCTGAACGACCGAGCCGGGGCCGCGCCGAAGCGGCGGGGCGCCGGGACACCGGCGTGCGCGAGACACCGTGGGCGAGCGGTCGGGGCCGCTGGGCCCTGACCGCTCGGCGGGGGCACGGGGTGGGCGGGCGCCAGGGCACCCGCGCGGGTGGGCCTCCACCATGAGCGGGGCAGGGGCCGGAGGTGGGCCAACCGCGTACGCGCGCGCGGGCGCATGGTGCCGGGGGCACGGGGGCGGCGGGGCGCCGGCGTGGGCGGGCCGCCGTGGCGCACGGCCGAGCCCCCGGCCCCGGGCGAGCGCACGGGAGGGGCGCCAGGCCGCCCCGGTACGTACGGGCGCGGGCCTACAAAGCTGCCGGGGGCGAGGGGAGCGCCAGGTCACCCGCGTACGCGCGCGGACGTAACGGCGACACCAGGTGCGGGTCGCCGCGCCGCCGGGCCCCCGCCTCGGAGCGACCGACGCGGTGTACGCGGGAGCGGCCAGGCGCGCGGGGCCCGTGGCGCTGGCCACGGGAGCGGCGGTGTGGCGGGGGCACCCGCGTGCGCGCGGGGGCGGGGGCGGGGGCATCGCACACCGCGCCCGGGAGCCGGCCCCCACGCGTACGCGCGCGGAGGCGTCTCGGGCGGCGGCACGCCCCGCGCACGCGCGCGCGAAGTGGTCAGGACGCGGCGGAGCGGCCCGGTACGAGGCCGCCGCGCGGGGTGTGCCGTTGCCGGTGGTGTGGGGCTACGCGCGGTGTCTGGCCGGGCCGCCGTTGGCCACGACGTCGTCGGCGATCTGCTCGTGGTGCCTGATCACCTCGGCGATGATGAAGTTCAGCAGCTTCTCGGCGAACCCGGGGTCGAGCTTGGCGCTCTCGGCGAGCTCGCGCAGCCGGGCGATCTGTCGGGACTCGCGCGCCGGGTCGGCGGGGGGCAGTTTGTGGTCGGCCTTGAGGCGGCCGACGCGTTGGGTGCACTTGAAGCGCTCGGCGAGCATGTGGACGACGGCCGCGTCGATGTTGTCGATGCTGTCCCGCAGCCGCGAGAGTTCGGCGCGTACGGCCGCGTCATCCGAGGTGGCGGTCTCCGGCTCACCGGCCGGCGTCGCGGGAAGGGTCCGCTGGGCGGAGCGTGCGGGCAGGTCAGGCTGGTCGTTCATCGCGTGGGTCTCCCGATGCGGTCACGGGCGGCAAACGGCGCCACGCTAACAGGGCGCGCGACGGCGCGAACGACCGACCGCGCCAGCGCCCCGCCGCGACCGCCCGGCCAGGTCAGCGCCGCCCGCCCGCACCCGCTCCGAGCCCCACCGGTACCACCGGCCCGGCCCGCCGCCGCCTCCGGGCCAGGGCGACCCTCCGGCCAGGCCGAACCCACCACCGCGCACGCCCACCAAGCCCGCCCGGCCCTACCGGCCCGCACCCGCCCGCTCCCACTCCCCCAGCGCCGCCGGCGCCCCGGCGTACCCGGCGACACCCGGCGCACTCCGGGGCAGGCGGGCGCGGGAACGGAGCGCGGGCGGTCGGGCGGGCCGCTCGGGCACGGTGATGGACTCCGACCGTCGACGCGTGCACCCTGCCTCCATGATCGCGAAACTCCAGTGCACCGTCATCGACTCCCCCGACCCCACCGCGCTGGCCGGCTTCTACGCCACCGTCCTGGGGTGGCGGCGCGACGCCGACGACCCCGACTGGGTCACGCTCACCGGCCCCGGCGGCCAGCGGTTCGCCTTCCAGCGCGTCGCCGACTACCACCCGCCCCGCTGGCCCGACCCGGCCCACCCGCCGCACTTTCACCTGGACTTCGAGGTGGAGACGCGCGCCGACGTGGAGCGGGCCCGGCGCGCGGTGGAGTCCCTGGGCGCCGCGCTCGTCCACGACACCGGCGGCGCGCGCGCCGGCTTCCTCGTCCTCACCGACCCGGCCGGCCACCCCTTCTGTCTCTGTTACGGGCAGCACCTCGCGCCCAAGGACCCGGCCTGACCGGCCGCCGGACGACAGCGCGCGGCCGGGGCGGGGGCGTGCGACGATGCGCCGATGGATTCGCAACCGCCGTTCAGCGACGGGTTACGCGCCGCGCTGGGCCGGCCCCGGACCGCTCGACCGCTGGAGAGCAGCCCGCGTTCACGGGTGTGGCGGGTGGAGTTGGACGCCGGGCCCGCGGTGGTCAAGCAGATCGTCGGCGGGGCCGACGCCGGACAGCGGTACGCCCGCGAGGTGGCCGCGCTACGGCTCGCCTCCGGGGCGAGGCGCCCCGTGGTGCCCGCGGTGTGGGGCACCGATCCGCACGCGCGGGTCATGGTGCTGGCGCACGTGGCACACCGGCCGCCGACCGCGCGGTGGATCGTCCCCTACGCCCGCGCGCTGGCCGCGCTGCACGCCAGCGCGGGGCCCGAGATCGTGGACGTCCTGCCCCGCTGGCGCGGCCCCGACGAGGGTGACATCGCCTCGTTCCTCGCGCTGGCCACCGAGCTCGGGGCGGCCGTTCGGCCCGGTGTGGCGGCCGAGTTGGCCGCGCTGACCCGCCGGCTCGACGCGGCTCCCGGACGGGCGCTGCTCCACGGCGACCCCTGCCCCGGCAACGACCTGCACACCACGGACGGGGTCACGTTCATCGACCTCGAAGGGGCGTCGTGGGGCAGCGGCCTGGTCGAGCTGGCCTACCTGCGGATCGGGTTCCCCACCTGTTGGTGCGTCACGACCGCGGCCCCGGCGCTGCTGGCGCGGGCCGAGCGCGCCTACGCGACGACCTGGCGGGAGCACACCGGCCAGACACCGCGCCTGGACCTGGTCGACGCCTGCGCCGGCTGGCTGATCAGGGGGGACGCCCTGGTCGAGCGGGCGTACCGGGGCACCGTCGACCAGTTGGCCCGGCTGCCGCACGAGGACTGGACGTGGGGCACCGTCTCGGCCCGGCAGCGGCTGTTGCACCGGCTCGGGGTGGTGGCCGGGTCGGCCCACGGGCGGGCCGAGCTGGGTGGGGTGGCCGCGCTCTGCGCCGACCTGCGCCAGCGGATGCTCGCGCGCTGGCCGGCGCTGCGCCCGGCTCCCGCCCGACGGCCGGACGCCCACGGGTGACGCGCGCACGGGCCGCGCTGAGGGGCGCGGCCCGTGCGGTGGTGCGTTCCGTGTGTCGCGTCAGCCGCCTCGCCGGGACCGTGGGTCGCACGGCCCGTGCTGTGCCGTGCCGTGCGTCGTCGGGCGGTGCCCGTCACGCGGACCCACGGATGGCGCTGTGGCGGTGTCGCTCAGCGGTGGAGCGAGGTCAGCGGAGCTGGCCCGCGGCGGTCTGGATGGCCGACGCGAAGTTGCTGACCTGGGTGTAGACACCGGGCTTGCCGGCGCGGGCGCAGCCCTCGCCCCAGCTCACGATGCCGACCTGGATCCAGGCGTTCGCGTTGTCCTTGCGGAACAGCGGGCCGCCGGAGTCGCCCTGGCAGGTGTCCACGCCACCCTGCTGGAGGCCGGCGCAGATCTCCTCGGCGGCGATCAGACCGCTGTAGGAGCCGCCCGCGGCCTTGCAGGTCGCGTCGCTGATGAAGGGCACCTTGGCCTTGAGCAGGTAGCGCTGCTGGGCGCCGCCCTCACGGTTGGCACCCCAGCCGGCGATGTCGAAGGTGCCGTTGTCGTACGACGAGGTGGTGGTGATCTTGATCGTCGGCAGGTCGATCGGCTTGGCCAGCTTGATCAGGGCCCAGTCCTTGCCGTTGCCGTTGTAGCCCGGGGCCTGGAGCACGCGGGTGGACTTGACCTTGACGGCGCTGGAGCTCTGCAGGTCCACCGAGCCGGCGGTGGCCGTGATGCTGGTGTTGGGGCCGCTGCCGTCCACGCAGTGCGCGGCGGTCAGCACGATGTCCTTGGCGTACAGCGAGCCGCCACAGCCCATCGACAGCCGGACCATGAACGGGAACTCGCCCTGGGCCGCGCGGGTGCCGCCCACGACCCGGGTGCTCGGGCCGCTCGGGTCACTCTGGGCCGACGCGGTGGTGGGGCTCATGCTGAGGGCGGCGAGGGCGACGGCGCCCGCGGCGACGCATCTCTTGACGTGCTTGATGAGCTTCAACGGATGTCCTCTCGTGGGTGGTTAGCACACAATTGGCAGAATCATGACAACCAGAATCCGGATACCGCTGCCACAGAACATCCCTTGAGCACGGAGCAGCGAGCCGCACAACATCCGGACTCGTTGGAGCAAGACCGTGAAAGTGCCGCTCGAATTATGTGGAGCCTATGGACACGGTGGCAAGGGTCGAGTTCCGGACACCACGGACGGCCTTTTGGACAGTTTCGAGAAGGCATGCTCGATTCCCGCGCATTACCGGGCATGCCGACCGGTCGGCGCACGCCGGAATTTCCGATATACGAACGTGGGGGCTTGCTCCAGCCACCACACCGGGAAGCGCGGACACCGCGCGCCGACCGCCCAACTCGCCGCGTACGACGAGAAAAGCACAGGCCAGCGACCTGGCGTGCGACACGAGAGCGGCCCGTACAGCGACCGGCGGACCGCCGCCGCCCATGCGAGCCACCGGCACGGACCCGCCAGTACGGCGCACGCGGGCCGGTCAGCACAGCGCGGCGACTTCCCCGTACGGCGCGCGAAGAAGCGCCCCGCGCGTCCTCGTCGCGGGGCGTCACGGAAATGCCGTACGCGCGAAACGCATCCCGCTTCGGGATTACCGGGAACGGGGAATCCACACCGTGGGTGGGCATGCCGAATTCCGCGTTCGCGTTCTGCGCGCACGCGGAATGAATCGGGCGGACAACGGACACCCCGCACGGAACGCCGGGCACGGGAAAGCGCGTTCCGAGCGGCGGGCCGACGTCGTGGGGGCGACGTCGGCGCCGTCTCGTGCGGCCGGTCACGCCGGCGACCCCGCCGCCGGACCCCGGTCGGGGCCCCGACGGCGGAGGGTGATCAGCTGCCGAGCTGGTCGGCGGCGCTCTTGATGTCCTGGGCGAAGTGGCTCACCTGGGTGTACACACCGGGCTTGCCGGCGCGGGCGCAGCCCTCGCCCCAGCTCACGATGCCCACCTGAATCCAGTCGCCCCCGTCGTCCTTGCGGAACATCGGGCCGCCGGAGTCACCCTGGCAGCTGTCCACGCCACCGGAGTCCTTGCCGGCGCAGATCTCCTCGGCGTCGACCAGGCCGCCGTAGGAGCCGCCCGCGGCCTTGCAGGTCGCGTCCTCGATGAACGGCACCGTGGCCTTGAGCAGCTTCTGCTGCTGGCTGCCACCCTCGCGGTCGGCACCCCAACCGGCGATCTGGAAGTCACCGTTGTCGTACGCGTCCGTGTCGGCGATCTTCAGCGTGGGCTGGTCGATCGGCTTGTCCAGCTTGATCAGGGCCCAGTCCTTGCCCGTGCCGTCGTACCCGGGCGCCTGGAGCACCTCGGTGGACGTGGCCTGCTGCGCGGCCGGGTCGTCCAGGTCCACGACGCCACCGGTGACACCGATATCGGTGTTGGGGCCACTGCCGTCCACGCAGTGCGCGGCGGTCAGCACGATGTCCTGGGTGTAGAGGGCGCCACCGCAGCCCATCGACAGCCGGACCATGAACGGGAACTCGCCCTGCTCGGCGGGGGTGCCGCCGACGATGCGGGTGTTCGGCCCGCCCGACTGGCTCTGCGCGAAGGCGGTGCCGGGGGTGAGGCTGAAGGCGGCGAGGGCGACGGCGCCGAACGCGGCACCTCTCTTGACGTTCCTGAGGAAGGACAACGGATTTCCTTTCGTGGGGGGTTCACCGCGTTGACGGGCCCGTGCCATGAGGAAATCCGGAGCTCGCCGCCGAAGATCCACCAAAGAAAATTGGTGCAGACCAGGTGACGAGCCGTAAAGTCTCCGGACCCCGTGGGGTGAGCCCGCAAAGCGCACTGCGATTATGTGTAAAGAGTGAACCGCGTGACAAGGGCTTCCTACCGGCCAGTTGAGGGCGCGAAGCACGCGCTCCGGCACATCGCGCTGACGCCGCCAGGCGCCGGCCGTTAGGTTGAGCCAGGTCAGCGGGGTTGACGGCGCGGGGGTGTGACGTGGCGACGACGGGCAACGAGATCCAGCACGGCTTTCCGCACATCGAGACGGTGCGCGCGGCCATCACCGCGCTCTACCGGCGCCTGTCCCAGGACACCGTGCGCGGCTTCGCGCTGAGCGTGCCACCCGTGGACGTCGCCTTCGCGGACGACGACGACCTCTATCTCGGCGTGCAGCGCCTCGCCCGCGTCATGGTCCGCCACCTGCGCCTGCCCGACGCGCGGATGATCATCAGTTTCCGCGAGATGGAGCACGCGGGCAACGTCGAACTGACCGCGGGCCCCGAGTACTTCATCGAGCTCAACGACCGCTTCAAGACCCACCGCCGCGATATCGGGGCCGCCTTGGCGCACGAGGTGATGCACGTCTACCTGCACCGCCTCGACCTCGCCTTCCCCGGCACCCGCGACAACGAGATCCTCACCGACACCGCCGCCGCCTACCTCGGCTCGGGCTGGCTGCTGCTGGACGCCTACCGGGAGAGTTCGGTCTCCCGCCAGAAGCTCGGCTACCTCACACCGGAGGAGTTCGGCTACGTCCTGGCCAAGCGGGGGCAGGCGTTCGGCGAGGACATCGCGCCCTGGTTCACCAGCCCCCAGGGCTACGACGCGTACGCCAGGGGCCAGGCGCGGGCGCGGCGGGACGAGCGACAACCCCCGCTGGCCGCCAGCGGCTGGGCGGGCCGGCGCCGTTACGCCAAGGACCGCCGGTACGCCCAGGACCCGCTCCACGCGTCGGGCCCCCACCCGTCCCCCGACCCGGGCGCGGGGTACGTCTTCGAGGGGTCGGCCCCGCTCCGGGTCCGCTTCCCGTGCCCGGTGTGCAACCAGCGCATCCGCGTGCCCGTACGGGGCAGGCTGCGGGCTCGGTGCGGGCTGTGCGGGACGGTGCTGGAGTGCGACACGTGAGCCCGGGCGGCGCCACGGCGACCCGCGGACGGGCCGGGGGCGCCGCGCCGCCGGGGTGAGCGACGGATGGCGAGGGTCCGGCCGCGAGCGGCGCGCGGGCCGCTCGCGACCGGCCCCGCTCACCGCAGGCCGGCCGGCTCCTCACCGCGTACCCAGCCCAGGACCGACCGCATGAAGCCGTCGAAGTCGTCCCGGTGGATGGAGTGGCCCGTGTCCTTGACCGTGTGCACGGCGAAGCCCCGCTGGCGGAGTTGCTCCTTGTGCGCCTCGGAGACCACGTAGCTCGGGTCGGCCGCCTGCACCAGCGAGGGCACGACGGGCCGTTCGGGGATGTAGTCGATGGCGTACTCGCCGCCCACCGCGTCCGCGGTCGCCGGGTCCCAGGCCGCGATGCCGGCGAGTTCGGCGTCCACGTCCCCCTCGTCCCAGTGCGGGTTGAAGTTGGCGATCATGCTGCGGGTCGCCTTGCGCAGGGTCTTCAGCGTCTGGGGGTCGGCGGGGCGCTCGCCGGTGGCCAGGGCCCAGGCCGGGTCGCTGTAGACGGCCCGCTTGGGGCGCAGCGTGTCCACCGCGATGGAGAGCGAGAGGCCGCCGAGCGAGTGTCCGATGGCCAGGTCGGCGCCGACCGGCAGGTTCTCCGCCAGGTCGGCGGCGAACAGCGCCACGCTGTACGCGTCGGCGCGCTCGCTCGCCCCGTGCCCGCGCAGGTCAACCGCGATGACCCGGTACCCGCTGTCGGCCAGCGCCGGGCCGACCCGGCGCCAGGTGCGGTGATCCGACATGATCCCGTGGATGAGCAGCGCGATCCGGTCCCCCGCGCCCCACTCCCGCGTGTGCAGCCGCATGATGGTGCCTCTCCCGTCCGTACGCACGGCGGTGTCGCATCCCACACCCCCGTCGGTCTCGTCCGCCCCGGCCGCCGCGCCCCCGCGCGCCGCCCCGCGCGGTGGGCCGGTGCCCACGCGCGCCCGGGGTCGACGCCGACGGTGGTCGTCGGCGGTACCGTAGCCGCTTCAACCTACCGTTTCGCATCGGCCCTCCCGCCGGGACTGTCTACGATCCGGGACGCGGGGCGGCCTGCGCCGTCGCCGCGTCGGTCCGTGGGGTCAGCAGGTGCCCGGTCGGGCGTAGCGCACCACGCGCATACCGCGCACCGGGCGCCGCTCGCAGACCGTGAAGTGGTCCCGCAGCACCGCGCGTTCGACCGCCTCCCGCGGGGCGGGGCGGACGGAGGGCGGCGGGTCGGTGATGAGGGTGATGCGGTGCGCGCGCAGCATGCGCGCCCGGATCTCCGCCGGCGGCAACTCCGTGCCCCACAGCGTGCCCGAGGAGAACGCGTCCTGGGCCAGCGCCAGGTCACGCAGCCCGTGGAACTCGTCCGGGGCGGACATCAACGGCTCGCGGCGGTGGAACGGCAGGAACAGCAGCCCGTCACCGGGTTCGGACAGCTCGCCGACGGCGCGGGCGGCGGCCACCGTGTCGTCGAGCCGGCTGTCCGGCGTGCGCAACGTCAGCGCGTACGGCACCTGCGCGACGAGCAACGCCGCGCTGGCGCCGCACAGCAGGCCGACGGCGGCCGGGCCGCGGCGCCGGGCGGCGCGCGACGCCTGGTCGAGCGCGGCACCGAGCAGCAGCGCGAACCCGAGCCAGCCGAAGAGCACGTACCGGTCGACGTAGATCGGGTGCAGCGCGGAGGCGGCCATCAGCAGGGCCGTGGGCACGAGGAACAGCGGCAGCGCCAGCGCCGCGAGCCCGATCCGCCCGCGCCGCCGCAGGGGCACCCGGGCCAACGCGCCGGCGGCGAGTGCGAGCCCGAGGAAGGCGGCGACCTGTCCGACGCCCGGCGCGGAGATCCACGCGACCTGCCGTGCCTGCTGCTGGCTCACCACGACCAACGGTGCGAGCGGTAGGGCGGCGCTCGCGGCGGCCCGTGCCCAGGACCAGAACGCATCGCCGTGCACCCGAGCGCAGCGCAACGTGAGGCCGTGCGCGAGGAGCGCGAGCACGGCGAACTCGTGCAGCAGGGCGGCCGCCGCCATCGCCGCCGCGTAGCCGCACCACGCCCGCCGGGTGGCTCCGGCGACCGCCCGCAGCAGCAGGTACGTGCCCCACACCACGCAGACGCAGACCAGCGCGTAGGAGCGGCCCTCCTGTGCGTACCGCTGCACCGGTGGCAGCAGGGGGAAGACCAGCCCGGCCGCCAACCCGGCGCGGGAGCCGGCCAGTCGGCGGCCGATCAGGACCACGCCGGCGGCGGCGCCGGCCATGGCGAGGACCGACGGCAACCGCAGCGCCCAGAGACCGCCGTCCCAGCAGGCGAACACGGCGTGCATCAACAGGTAGTAGAGGCCGTGCACGACGTCGACGGTGCCGAGCATCCGCACGATCTCGCCGAGGTCACGGTGCGCCACCTGGTACGTGCTGGACTCGTCGCGCCACATGCTGTGCTCGCGTTCGAGCCCCCACACCCCCGTGGCCAGGGTGAGCACCACGGGAAGCAGGACGAGGGCGTACGAGCGCGTGCGGCGCGACAGCCGCAGCCGCCTGGCGCGGGCAGCGCCGGGGCGGGCGGTACGGGTGCCGGTGGTGCGCGGTTCGGCGGCCGGCGTGGCGGGCTGTGCTGCCGTGGTCGTGGTGCCGGCGTCAGCGCCGCGGGCGCGCGGCGGGGTCAGGGCCATGGGGCGACGGAGCTCCGTTGTCGAAGGGGGCCACGGGGTGTCGACGGTCAGGCAGTCCGGCGCCCGACCCACCACAGGCAGCCGGCGACGAGGGCGGCGGCGACGGTCAGGCAGATGCCGGCCAGTACCCACTGCGTGGGCCAGTAGGCGCCGGCGGGGCGGTACTCGACGACGGCGCTGACCACGTCGTGCCGTTGCAGGCAGCGGGCCTGGTTCGCCTCCACGCTCAGGTCCGGGCATATCCAGTGGGGAAGACGCTCGCCCGAGGATGTCTCGTAGCCCAGGCGTTCGTGCAGCGCGTAGCGGGGCAGGTCCGGGTAGGTCGTGGGGGTGGACCGCGCGGTGCTCGTCGGCCACAGGTGCTCGGCCGGGCGCCACTTCCTTACCAGGTACGCGGCTCCGCCGCCGATCGCGAGGGAGACGAGCATGGCGGGCAGGGTCCGGCGGAGGATCAGGCCGGCGGCGGCGCCGACGACGACCGCGAGCACGGCCAGGGCCACCGCGGCCGGCCCCGTGGTCAGCAGGGGTGTGGGAGTGTCCCAGACCAGATCCCCGAAATCGCGCCAGGTCGAGTGCCACCACCATCCGTACAGCGCCGTGACGGCGATGCTGACCAACAGGGTGAGTGTCACGGCGAAGGCGAACTTGGCGGCGATCCAACGGCGAGGGCTGACCGACTGGGTGAGGGCCAGCCGGTGGCTGCCGCTCTCGAAGTCCCGCGCGAACAGCGGGGCGCCGACGAACGCGGCGACCAGCAGCGGGAGGACCAGCAGCGCGTAGCCCACGCGAAGGACCACGTCACGGTAGTCGGTAGTGAGCACTCTGGCCGCGTCGGTCAGGGAGTCGCCGACCGCGAGCCGCTCGCCGTGGCAGGTGGGGAGCAGGATGTCGCAGCCGGCGATGCCGTGGTCGTGCTGGAAGGCGGACTGCTGGTGGAACCAGTAGCCGAGGCAGCAGGCCGCCACCGTGGTCAGCGTCAGCACGGTCCAGGTCACAGAACGATGCTGACGCCACATCACCCAGCTCAGGCCCTTCACGCCGCGACCTCCGAGGCGTCGGCGCGGGCCTGGGCGAGCAGCAGCGGCGGCGCGGTCGGGTTGCGGAGGTAGCCGAGCAGGATCTCCTCGACGGAGGGCTCGCGAGTGATCCACTCGCCCTGCGGATCGGTGGCGCCGGGCCGTACCAGCGCGGTGAGTTGCCGGCCGGTGGCGCGGGCCTCGACCACGGTGTGGGCGGCGAGTTCGGGCGGCAGCCCGGGGTCACTGGCCCGATGCGCGGCGGCCCGTTCGCCGTCCCGACGAGCCCCGGTCACCAGGGCGTGCGCGGACTGGACGGCCTCCGTGTCGCCCGCGACCCGCAGCCGGCCCGCGCCGAACAACCAGAGGTGGTCGCTGACGCCGTCCAACTCGGCGAGTACGTGCGTGGCGATCAGCACCGTGGTGCCGTGTTCGGCGGCCTCGGCCATCAGTGCGCCCATCATGCGGCTGCGCCGCAGCGGGTCCTGGTCGGCCATCGGCTCGTCCAGCAGCAACAGGTCAGCGCGCTTGCCGAGCGCCAGGGCCAGCGCGACGCAGGTGCGCTGGCCGCCGGAGAGGGTCGATATCCGCACCCCCGTCGGTATGTCGACGTCCCGTAAGATCCGCTCCGCCACGGCCTGGTCCCAGCCGGGGTTGAGCTCGCGCCCGAACCGCAGTGTCTCCGCCACGGTCAGTCGTGGAAACAGCGGCTTGTCCTGGGCCACATAGGCCACCCGACGCCGGGTGGCGGGCGCCGAGGGCGCCTCGCCGAACAGCCGCAGGCTGCCGGTCGTCGGCGCCAGCAGCCCGGCCGCCAGGGCCAGCAGCGTGCTCTTACCCGAGCCGTTCGGGCCGATCACGGCGCAGATCCGCCCGGCGGGAAGCCGCAGCGTGACCTCGCGCAACGCCCAGTTCCGCCGGTACCTCTTGCCCAGGCCGCGCGCCACGACGGCCGCCCCCGGGTCGCCCGCGTTCTCGCTGGTCACCCGTACCCCCCACTTGTCATCTCGGTTCCCCTGGTCAGTTCGGCGTCGGCGACGCGTCGCCGAGGCGTTCGTCGAGGACCGAGGCGAACAGCGCCGCCACGTCCTCCCGGTCGAGCCCGGCCTCGCGCGCCCGGTCCATCCACGCCGCCAACTCCGCGCGCAGCGGCGACCCGGCGGCGGCCTCCGGCCGCGCGAGGGAGCGCCGCACGAAGGTGCCGAGGCCCGGCCGGGGTGCGACCAGGCCCTCGCGCTCCAGTTCGCGGTACGCCTTCAGGACGGTGTTCGGATTGATCGCGGTGGCCGCGACGACCTCCTTGGCCGTGGGCAGTCGGTCCCCCGGCTGCAACAGGCCAAGGCGCAGCGCCTGCTTCGTCTGCTGGACGATCTGCAGGTACGTGGCGACGCCGGCGCGCCGGTCGATGCGGTACTCGATCACCCGCATCACCCTTTCACTAATCAGTTAGTGGAATGATGGTGAGGTGGCGACCCGGCCCCTGTCAAGAAACGCCGACGGCGCGCGGCGTCGGCCCCGTGAGGGGCGGACGCCACGCGCCGTCGGCGACCGATCACCGGCCGCCTCACCACCGGGCGGGCCTCAACGCGTCATCCGCGCCCCGCCGTTGACGTTCAGCACCTGCCCGGTGATGTGCCGCGCGGCCGGCGAGCACAGGAAGGCGACCGCGCCCGCCACGTCGTCCGGCGCCCCCGCGCGGCCCACGGCGGTGGCGGCCACGAGTTGGACCCGGCGCTCGACGGTGAGCACGTCGCCGAAGAACTCGGTCTCGGCGACGTAGCCGGGCGAGACGACGTTGGCCGTGATGTCCCGGGCGCCCAGCTCCGCCGCGAGGTCGAGGTTCCAGGTGGCCAGGCCCGCCTTGGCCGCGCCGTACGAGCCGGCGCCTTGGTCGGCCGCGATCGACCCGACGTGCACCACGGCCCCACCGGCGGCCAGCCGGTCGGAGAGGGCGTGGGTGGTCAGCGCCGCGCTGACCAGGTTGGCGTCCAGGTTGGCGCGGAAGCGGGCGGCGTAGGCCCGCAGCCCGTCGGCCGGGTCCGTACCCACGGGCTCCTGCGGGGCGAAGTCGGTGTTGCCGCCCGCGTTGTTGACCAGGACGTCGATCCGGGCCGGCAGCGCGGCGAGCAGGTCGGCCACCCGGGCCGGGTCCGTGTGGTCGCACACCGCCGTCGCCACGTCGAACTCGGCGGCGGCGGTGGCCAGCGGAGCGGCGCGCCGACCGGTGACGATCACGGTGTCGCCCGCGTCGGCGAAGTGTCGGGCGACGGCGAGACCGATGCCCGTACCGCCGCCGGTCACCAGGATGGTGCGTGGCATAGAGTGCCCTCCAGCATTCATTTAGCTCTAAACGTAAGCTGCCGTTTAGATCTAAACGCATCCCGCGCCGGAGGACAACCATGACCGCCACCGACCGCCCAGCGGGCCGCGACCGCCCCGACCCGGGCGCCGGTCCACTCGCCGACCCGACCGACACGCCACGACCCACGCCAGCCCACGGGCCGGACGCGTCCGCGTCGGCCGGCGTGTACCCCACCGACCGGGCCGCCGACTACCCGGTGGCGGCCATCGCCGCCGCCTGGGAGCGGGAGCGGCCCGGCACGCCGGTCTCCTCGATCGGGATCGTCACGCCGATCTGGCGACTGGCCAAGCTGCTCGGCGACGACCGCCGCCGCGTGCTGGCCCGGGCCGGAGTCGACGCCGCGACGCTCGACCTGCTGAGCGTGCTCCGGCGGGAGGGCCCGCCGTACACGCTCAGCACCCGGGAACTCGGCACGCGCTCCCTGGTCACGGCCGGTGCCGTCTCCCAGCGGGTGGCCCGCGCCGAACGCGAGGGCCTGGTGACCCGCCACCCCGGCCAGGGCCGCCCCCGCACCGTCCAGGTCACCCTCACCCCGGCCGGCCACGCCCTGGTCGAGGACACCGTGGACCAGGTCCTGACGCGGGAGGCCGACCTCCTGACGGGCCTGACGGGCGAGCAGCAGAGGGAGCTGACAGAGCTGCTCCGCGTGCTGCTGAGCGACGTACAGCGACGACTGGGGGACGACCGGATCACGCACGTGGGACAGGAGTGACCAGGCCCTTGGCTTACGCGAGGTCAGGTCAGCGCACCGTCGGCCCCTTGAGCGCCGCGACCTCGCGGGCCCGGCCCGCCAACTGGCGCACCGCGCGCACCCGGGAGTGGGCGCGCAGGTGGCCGCGCAGGGTGGCGAAGTGCTCGTCGCCGCGCGCCGTGGACAGCGTGCGGTAGTCGTCGAGGAACGCCGACCAGGTGGCACAGCCCGCGTCGAGGTGCCCCAGCGCGAACTGCCGCCTGGCGAGCACGGCGTTCGCGTGCAGTCTGCCCTGCCGCTGCCGCTCCGGCTGGGCGCGCAGGGACGCCTGGAGCGCGGCGACGGAGCCCCTCAGGTCACCGAGCGCGGCGCGCGCGTGGGCGACGTGGAACTCGTACGCGGCCCGGTCGTACCCGCCGACCGCGTCACGCCGCGAGTCCGCCCTGGACAGGGCCGACTCCGCCTCGCCCAGCCGGACCGTCGCCCGCCGCCGGTCGCCGACCATGGCGGCGGCGTGCGCCTGCTGGCCGCGCAGGAACGCGACGAGGCGCGGCCCGGCCTGCGGCGCGGCCTCGGCCGCCGCGTCCGCGAGGTCCCGGGCCCGCCGCCCGTGGCCGAGGTGGGACGCCTGGAGGCTCATGCCGCGCAGCGTGCGGCAGTAGGTGAGGTGGTCGCCGGCCTCCCGGGCCAGGTCCAGGGCCGTGACGTAGTACCGCTGACCGAGGCCCTGCCGGCGCTCGTACATCGCCATCCAGCCGGTGAGATAGGTGAGGTCGGAGGCGGCGGAGAGCAGGTCCGTGCGGACCGGTTCACTGGCCGAGGCCCGCAGGTACGGCGCCACCGTGTTGACCAGGAAGGCCGCCGCCATCGGGCGGGCGTGACCACCGCCCAGCTCGTCCAGGATGTCCGCGATCCGGTCCGTCATCGTGCGCACCGTGGCCACCTCGCCCGGCCCGATCCGCCCGGCGGAGCGCGCCCCTCCCCCGCTCCCCTCGGCCCGCGCGGGACCAGCGAACGCCGGTACGGCGAGCGTCGCGGAGTACAGGCTGGCGGCGAGGAGGCGACGCCGGGCGGGGCTCATGTCCTCGGCGCCGAGGTCGGTGAGCCGGCCCACCATGTCTCGGCTGCCACCGGAGGCGGGTTCGGGAAAACCTGCGTCGGAGAACGTCACCGGGCGCCCCAGTCTGCGGGCCAGGGCCTCCAGGACCATCGGCCGGACCGCCTCCCGAGGGAGGTATCCCTTGAGCCACGAGAAGGGCGACTGAGGCTGATAGCTCAACGACGTGCCCTGTTCCACGCCTATGCGGTTGACCGCCTGCGCGAACTGGCGCAACGTCCAACCCGTCTCGCGGTAGAGACGCTCAAGGTGAGCGTTCGGAGTTCGATCAGCCATCCGCCTCAACTCCCCACTCGGCGGGCGATGTTCGGGCACGCCACGGTGTCGCCGCCACCGTACCGCCGCCCGTGGTCGGGCCGTCACCCCGCGCGAGGGTGGCCGGGTGCGTCCGGCCGGTGGCCGGGAACAAAAAGGCGGCGCCTGCCATCCGGTCGGGGACGGGCAGGCGCCGCGTGTTCCGCACGGCGCTGTACGGGACACCCCGGCACAGGCCGGTGGCGTGGGCGGCCCGGGTGGGCCGCGGGGGTCAGACGGTCAGGGCCCGGTCCGTGGGGCGGATCGGGGCGGGCAGTGCGCTGGCGCCGGTCAGGTAGGCGTCCACCGCGCGGGCCGCCGAGCGTCCCTCGGCGATGGCCCAGACGATGAGCGACTGGCCACGGCCCGCGTCACCGGCGACGTAGACCCCGGCCACGTTGGTGGCGAAGTCCGCGTCACGGGCGACGTTACCCCGAGCGTCCAGGTCCAGGCCAAATTGCTCGACCAGGCCGTTGCTCTGGTCGATGCCGGTGAAGCCCATGGCGAGGGTGACCAGCTCGGCCGGGATCTTGCGCTCGGTGCCCGGCCGCTGCTCGAACTTGCCGTCCTTGAACTCGACCTCGACCAGGTGGAGGAACTTCACGTTCCCCTCCTCGTCACCCTCGAAGTGGGTGGTGGAGACGGAGTAGACCCGCTCGCCGCCCTCCTCGTGGGCCGAGGTGACCTTGTAGAGCATGGGGAAGGTCGGCCACGGCTGGTGCTCGGGGCGGTCCTCGCCCGGACGCGGCATGATCTCCAGCTGGGTGACGGAGGCCGCGCCCTGGCGGTGGGCGGTGCCCACGCAGTCGGCGCCGGTGTCGCCGCCGCCGATGACCACCACGTGCTTGCCCTCGGCGGTGATGGGCGGGGCGACGAAGTCGCCTTCCTGGACCTTGTTGGCCAGCGGCAGGTACTCCATCGCGGCGTGGATGCCGTTCAGCTCGCGGCCGGGCACCGGCAGGTCGCGGGAGACGGTGGCGCCGGCGGCGATGACGACCGCGTCGTAGCGGCGGCGCAGGTCGGTCGCGTCGATGTCCCGGCCGATCTCCACCTCGGTACGGAACTTGGTGCCCTCCGCGCGCATCTGCTCGATGCGGCGGTTGATGTGCCGCTTCTCCATCTTGAACTCGGGGATGCCGTACCGCAGCAGCCCGCCGATGCGGTCGGCCCGCTCGTAGACGGCGACGGTGTGGCCGGCCCGGGTGAGCTGCTGGGCGGCGGCGAGCCCGGCCGGGCCGGAGCCGATGACGGCGACGGTCTTGCCGGACAGCCGCTCGGGCGGCTGCGGGGTCACGTCCCCCGACTCCCACGCCTTGTCGATGATGGTGACCTCGACGTTCTTGATGGTCACCGGCGCCTGGTTGATGCCCAGGACACAGGAGGCCTCACACGGCGCGGGGCACAGCCGCCCGGTGAACTCCGGGAAGTTGTTCGTCGCGTGCAGCCGCTCGCTGGCCTCGCACCAGTCCTCGCGGTAGGCGTAGTCGTTCCACTCGGGGATGAGGTTTCCGAGCGGGCAGCCGTTGTGGCAGAACGGGATGCCGCAGTCCATGCAACGGCCCGCCTGCTTGCTGATGACCGGCAGCAGCGAGCCGGGGACGTAGACCTCGTTCCAGTCCCGGACGCGCTCGGCGACGGGACGGGTCGCGGCGACCTCGCGGCCGGTGGTGAGAAAGCCCTTGGGGTCAGCCATGCGTCGCCGCCTCCATCATCTTCTGGGTGGTCTCGGACTCGGAGAGCCCGGCTCGCTCGGCGGCGTCCTTGGCGGCGAGCACGGCCTTGTAGGTGGGCGGGAAGACCTTGCTGAAGCGCCCGGCCGCCGCGTCCCAGTCGGCGAGGAGGGCCGCGGCCACCGTGGAGCCGGTCTCCTCCTGGTGGCGGCGCACCACGTCGTGCAGCCACCGGGTGTCGGCCGCGTCCAGCGGCTCCACGGCCGCCACCAGCTCGCGGTTGACCTGGCCCGGGTCGAGGTCGATGACGTACGCGATGCCACCGGACATGCCGGCGGCGAAGTTGCGCCCGGTCTCGCCGAGCACCACGGCCCGGCCGCCGGTCATGTACTCGCAGCCGTGGTCGCCCACGCCCTCGGAGACGACGGTGGCGCCCGAGTTGCGGACGCAGAACCGCTCGCCGACCCGGCCGCGCAGGAACATCTCGCCCCCCGTCGCGCCGTAGGCCAGGGTGTTGCCGGCGATCGTGGAGTACTCGGCCAGGTGGTCGGCCCCCCGGTCGGGGCGCACGATCAGCCGGCCGCCGGACAGGCCCTTGCCGACGTAGTCGTTGGCGTCGCCCTCCAGACGCAGCGTCACGCCGTGCGGGACGAAGGCGCCGAAGGACTGCCCGGCCGAGCCGGTGAAGGTGATGTCGACGGTGTCCTCGGGCAGGCCGGCGCCGCCGAACTTCTTCGTCACCTCGTGCCCGAGCATGGTGCCCACGGTGCGGTTGATGTTGCGGATGGCGACCTGGGCGCGGACGGGCTGCGCGGACTCGGCGTCCGGCGCGGCCAGCGCGTCGGCGGCCAGCTTGATCAGCTCGTTGTCCAGCGCCTTCTCCAGCCCGTGGTCCTGGGCGGCGATCTGGTGGCGTACCGCGCCGGCCGGCAGGTCGGGCACGTGCAGCAGCGGCGCCAGGTCCAGGCCGCTGGCCTTCCAGTGCTCCACGGCCCGCGAGGTGTCGAGCAGTTCGGCGTGCCCGACGGCCTCCTCCAGGGTGCGGAAACCGAGCTCGGCCAGCAGTTCGCGGACCTCCTCGGCGATGAACCGGAAGAAGTTGACGATGTACTCGGCCTTGCCGCTGAACCGCTCGCGCAGCACCGGGTTCTGGGTGGCGATGCCGACCGGGCAGGTGTCCAGGTGGCACACGCGCATCATGACGCAGCCCGAGACCACCAGCGGCGCGGTCGCGAACCCGAACTCCTCGGCGCCCAGCAGCGCGGCGATGACCACGTCCCGACCGGTCTTGAGCTGGCCGTCGGTCTGGACGACGATGCGGTCGCGCAACCCGTTGAGCAGCAGGGTCTGCTGTGTCTCGGCCAGGCCCAGCTCCCAGGGGCCGCCCGCGTGCTTGAGCGAGGTCAGCGGGGAGGCGCCGGTGCCGCCGTCGTGACCGGAGATCAGCACGACGTCCGCGTGCGCCTTGGAGACGCCCGCCGCGACCGTGCCGACCCCGACCTCGCTGACCAGCTTGACGTGGATGCGGGCCCGCGGGTTGGCGTTCTTCAGGTCGTGGATGAGCTGGGCGAGGTCCTCGATGGAGTAGATGTCGTGGTGCGGCGGCGGCGAGATGAGGCCGACGCCGGGGGTGGAGTGCCGCGTCTTGGCCACCCACGGATAGACCTTGTGACCGGGCAGTTGGCCGCCCTCGCCGGGCTTGGCGCCCTGGGCCATCTTGATCTGGATGTCGTCGGAGTTGACCAGGTACTCGCTGGTGACACCGAACCGGCCGGAGGCCACCTGCTTGATGGCCGAGCGCCGCGCCGGGTCGTACAGCCGCTCCGGGTCCTCGCCGCCCTCGCCGGTGTTGGACTTGCCACCGAGCTGGTTCATGGCGATCGCGAGGGTCTCGTGGGCCTCGCGCGAGATGGAGCCGTAGGACATGGCACCGGTCGAGAAGCGCTTGACGATCTCGGAGACCGGCTCGACCTCCTCCAGCGGGATCGCCGTCCGCTCCGTCGTGAGGCCGAACAGGCCGCGCAGCGTCATCAGCCGCTCGGACTGCTCGTTCACCCGCGCCGTGTACTGCTTGAAGATGTCGTAGCGGCGGGCCCGGGTGGAGTGCTGGAGCCGGAAGACGGTGTCCGGGTCGAACAGGTGCGGTTCGCCCTCGCGGCGCCACTGGTACTCGCCACCGATCTCCAGCGCGCGGTGCGCGGAGGGGATGCCGCTGGCCGGGTACGCCTTGGCGTGCCGGGCGGCGACCTCGGTGGCCACCACGTCCAGGCCCGCGCCCCCGATCTTGGTGGCGGTGCCGTGGAAGTACGCGTCCACGAACGCCTGGTCGAGACCGACGGCCTCGAAGACCTGGGCGCCCCGGTAGGAGGCGACGGTGGAGATGCCCATCTTGGACATCACCTTCAGGACGCCCTTGCCGAGCGCCTTGATCAGGTTGCGGATGGCCACCTCGGACTCGATACCGGGCAGGAAGGTCCCCGCGCGCACCAGGTCCTCGACGGACTCCATCGCCAGGTAGGGGTTGACGGCGGCGGCGCCGTAGCCGATGAGCAGGGCGACGTGGTGCACCTCGCGGACGTCGCCGGCCTCCACCAGCAGCCCCACCTGGGTGCGCTGCTTGGTGCGGATGAGGTGGTGGTGGACGGCCGAGGTGAGCAGCAGCGAGGGGATGGGCGCGTGTTCGGCGTCGGAGTGCCGGTCGGAGAGGACGATCAGGCGGGCGCCGTCGGCGATGGCGGAGTCGACCTCGCCGCAGATCTCGGTGATCCGCGCGGACAGCGCCGCGCCCCCGCCGCCCACCCGGTACAGGCCGGAGAGCGTGGCGGTCCCCAGCCCGGCCCGGTCGCCGTCGGCGTTGATGTGGATGAGCTTGGCCAGCTCGTCGTTGTCGATCACCGGGAAGGGCAACGTGACACTGCGGCAGGAGTCCGCGGTCGGCTCCAGGAGGTTGCCCTGCGGGCCGAGCGAGGAGATCAGCGAGGTGACGAGTTCCTCGCGGATGGCGTCCAGCGGCGGGTTGGTGACCTGCGCGAAGAGCTGGGTGAAGTAGTCGAAGAGCAGTCGCGGCCGGTCCGAGAGCGCGGCGATGGGCGAGTCGGTGCCCATCGAGCCGATCGGCTCCGCGCCGCCTGCGGCCATCGGCGCGAGGATGACGCGCAGCTCCTCCTCGGTGTAGCCGAAGGTCTGCTGCCGGCGGGTGACCGAGGCGTGCGTGTGCACGATGTGCTCGCGCTCGGGCAGGTCCTCCAGCTCGATCTCGCCGGCCTCCAGCCACTCCTGGTAGGGCTGCTCGGCGGCGAGGCCGGCCTTGATCTCGTCGTCCTCGACGATGCGGTGCTCGGCGGTGTCGACGAGGAACATCTTGCCGGGCTGGAGCCGCCCCTTGCGGACGACGCGGGCCGGGTCGATCTCCAGTACGCCGACCTCGGAGGAGAGCACGACCAGGCCCTCGTCGGTGACCCAGTAGCGCCCCGGGCGCAGCCCGTTGCGGTCCAGGACGGCGCCGACCTGGGTGCCGTCGGTGAAGGTGACACAGGCCGGACCGTCCCAGGGCTCCATCATCGTGGAGTGGTACTGGTAGAAGGCGCGGCGCCGCTCGTCCATCGAGGCGCTGTTCTCCCACGCCTCGGGGATCATCATCAGCACGCTGTGCGGCAGCGACCGGCCGCCCAGGTGCAGCAGCTCCAGGACCTCGTCGAAGGAGGCGGAGTCGGAGGCGTCGGGGGTGCAGACGGGGAAGAGCCGCTCGATGGGCCGCCCCTCGCCGGCGAGCACGTCGCTGGCGAGCTGCGTCTCGCGCGCCCGCATCCAGTTCCGGTTGCCCTTGACGGTGTTGATCTCGCCGTTGTGCGCGACGAAGCGGTACGGGTGCGCCAGCGGCCAGGACGGGAAGGTGTTGGTGGAGAATCGGGAGTGCACCAGCGCGATGGCGGTGGCGAACCTGCGGTCGGACAGGTCGGGGAAGAACGGCTCCAGCTGCCCGGTGGTGAGCATGCCCTTGTAGACCAGGGTGCGGGCGGAGAGCGAGGGGAAGTAGACCCCGGCCTCCCGCTCGGCGCGCTTGCGCAGCGCGAACGCCCTGCGGTCCAGGTCGATGCCGGTGCGGTTGCCCTCGGCGTCGGCCACGAAGAGCTGCGAGAAGGCGGGCATGGTGGCGCGGGCCGTGCTGCCGAGCAGGTCGGGCGCGACGGGGACGACCCGCCAGCCGAGGACGGTCAGGCCCTCCTCGACGGCGAGGGCCTCGATGCGGGCGACCGCGTCCGCGGCCTGCGCGCCGTCGCCGGGCAGGAAGGCGATGCCCACGGCGTACGCGCCGGCGTCGGGCAGCGGAAAGGTGACGCTCTCCCGCAGGAAGGCGTCCGGCACCTGGAGGAGGATGCCCGCACCGTCGCCCGAGTCGGGGTCGGAGCCGGTGGCACCGCGGTGCTCCAGGTTGCGCAGAACAGTGAGGGCCTGCTCGACCAGCGTGTGGCTGGCGTCGCCGGTGAGGGTGGCGACAAAGCCGACACCACAGGCGTCGTGCTCGTTACGGGGGTCGTACATGCCCTGGCGGGCGGGGCGCCCCTGGAGCGGTGACCAGGCGGCGGTGGCGGTGGCGCCGGTGCCGGTCACGGAAGGCACAGGCCGGAGGTGCGCGGAACGCATCGGCTCTCCCGTCGTCGTCGGTGGCAAGTGCTGAAACCGAGGGACGACGTTGGCCCTCTGTGAAATTTGGTGCAGATTACATGATGACCCGCTTCCCAAGAAGCGGATACTTCATTCCAGCATGCGGACACCGCGTGGGGGCGGTGGCGAAGAGGCGAGGGGCGGAACAACGCGCGCCCGCTGGTTCAGCGGAGCGAGCGACGTTGCCCGCGACGCCTCGGCCTTATGCCCGCCCGTGAGCGAATCGAAACCGCACGGTAATCCGCATATTATTCATGACTCCGCATGATTCATCACCCCAGGTCACCCGATAGCCGTCCCGAGCAGGGCCCCGAGGGCGTACGTCACGCCGGCGGCGGCACCACCCAGCGCCAGCTGCCGCAGCCCGCTGAACCACCACGTGCGGGCCGTCACGCGGGCCACCACCGCCCCGCACCCGAACAGGCCCACCAGCGCGAGCAGCACCGCCGGCCACAGCGCCCCGGCGCCCAGCAGGTACGGCAGCAGGGGCAGCAGCGCGCCGAGCGCGAAGGCCCCGAACGAGGAGAGCGCCGCGACCAGCGGCGAGGGCAGGTCGCCCGGGTCCACGCCCAGTTCCTCGCGCGCGTGCACCTCAAGGGCCCGGTCCGGGTCCACCGAGAGCTGCCGGGCCACCTCGCGGGCCAGCTTCGGCTCGACCCCGCGTGACTCGTACAGCGCCGCCAGCTCAAGGAGTTCGTCGCCCGGGTGGCTGCGCAGCTCGCGGCGCTCGATCTCCAGCTCGGCCAGCACCAGTTCGCGCTGCGAGGCCACCGAGGTGTACTCCCCCGCGGCCATCGAGAACGCGCCGGCCGCCAGTCCGGCCAGGCCCGTGATCACGATGGTCTGCTGCGAGACGGCGCCGCCGGCGACGCCGGTCATCAGGGCGAGGTTGGACACCAGGCCGTCCATGGCGCCGAAGACCGCCGGCCGCAGCCAGCCGCCGTTGACGTCCCGGTGGGTGTGGTTGTCACGGTGGGCGACGTGCGGCGGCTGTGCGGCGGTCATGACGGACATGAGGTAGAGCTCTCCCTTCGCGGGGCGGCGGGCGTCTCACCCGCCACCAACGACTCGAAGGTACGCTCGAATTCCCCGCCTCCGCCAGCAAGGAAGGCCGAACTTACCTCGCTGACCTGCGCGAACGCCGAACCGGCCGTACCAGGCCAGTCCGCGACCACGGCCCCGCGCGCCAGCATCCGGCGACGACCCCACGCGCCCGAGGGGCCCGCGACCGACACCCTCGCGCGCCGACCCCCGGCCCGGCGGCCACGGACAGCGACCGGCGGGCACGCGAGAGGCCGCCGGACCTCTGTGGTCCGACGGCCTCTCGCGTGCGCGACGGGTCTACGCCCGGGCGCTCAGCCCTTCTTCGACGGCTCGACGCCCGTGGCGCCGGCCGCCCCGTCCGCGGCGTCCCCGCCCGTGGCGGCCTCGCCTCCGCTCGCCCCGTCGTCGGCGTCCGCGTCGGGGCGGGCGCCCTTCGGGTCGTCCGTGGCGGCCGGTCCGGCGTCGGACGCCTCGGCCACCGGGGTGCCGGACGTGGCGACCGCGGCCGGCTCCACCACGGCCTCCCGCCCCGGGCTGAGCCGCGCGGAGACCACGATGTAGGCCACGGCCGCCAGGAAGACGACGATCGCGGTCCAGTTGTTCAGCCGCAGGCCGAGCACCTCGTGCGCCTCGTCCACGCGCAGGTACTCCGTCCAGAACCGGCCCACCGTGTACGCGGCGACGTAGAGCGCGAACGCCCGCCCGTGGCCGAGGGTGAACCGTCGGTCGGCCCAGATCACCAACAGCGCCACGCCCACACACCACAGCGACTCGTACAGGAACGTCGGGTGGTAGGTGCCCGCGACGGTGCCGGTGGCCGGGTCCGCGTCGATCTTCAGCGCCCACGGCAGGTCGGTGGCCTTGCCGAAGAGCTCCTGGTTGAACCAGTTGCCCCAGCGGCCGATCGCCTGGGCCAGCGCGATACCGGGGGCGATCGCGTCCGCGTACGCCGGCAGCGGGATGCCCCGGCGGCGACAGCCGATCCAGGCGCCGACCGCACCGAGCGCGATGGCCCCCCAGATACCGAGGCCGCCCTGCCAGATCTTGAACGCGTCGACCCAGTCCTCGCCCTCACCGAAGTACAGCTGGTAGTCGGTGATGACGTGGTAGAGCCGGCCGCCGATCAGCCCGAAGGGCACCGCCCACACGGCGATGTCGGCCACCGTGCCGACCTGGCCGCCACGGGCGACCCAGCGCCGCCCGCCGTACCAGACCGCGACGAAGACGCCGATGATGATGCAGAACGCGTAGCCGCGCAGCGGGATCGGGCCGAGATCGATCACGCCGGATGAGGGGCTGGGGATGTAAGCGAGGTCCATGACAGGGTCGACGCTACCCTGCCGGGCGGGAAGCGCGGCAACCCACCCGGCACAACGGCTGCATAACGGCCCACCCGCGCGGGACGGGTCCGCCGGCGGTCAGCCGCCCTTCTTCCCGGCCTTCTTGGCCACCTCCTTCTTCAGCTTCTCCGGGGTCAGCGGGTCGTCCTGGTCCCCGTAGACGTTCTCGCCATCGAGCAGGACGGTCGGCGTGGCACCGTGGCCCGACTTGTCGAACGCCTTGTCCACCTTCCGCACCCAGCTGTCGTGGGTCCCCTTGTTCACACAGGCCCGGAAGGCCGGGGTGTCCAGGCCCTCCACCTTGCCGGCCAGCTCGATCAGGTGGCCCCGGTCCGCGAAGGCGTCGTCCTGCTCGCGCGGCTGGTTCTGGTAGAGCACGTCGTGGTAGGCGGGGAACTTCCCGGCGTCCTGGGCGCAGGCCGCCGCGTTGGCCGCGCGCAGCGATCCGCTGCCGCCCATGTTGCCGTCGATCAGTCGGACCAGGTGGTACTCGGCCCTGAGCTGGCCGGCCTCGCGCAGCTCGGTGATCGTCTGCCGGAAGCCGTTCTCGAAGCCGGCGCAGCCGGGGCAGCGGAAGTCCTCGAAGACGGTGAGGGTGGCGGGCGCGTTGGCGGCGCCGGCCGGAATGGCCACCCGCTCCTCACCGGTCGCGCCCTTCGGGTCGACCACCGGGCCGCGCGCGTCGGCGTCGTCGTCGTCCTTGTGGCTGGCGATCAGGGCGCCGATGCCGCCTACCGCGCCGAGCACCACGACGATGACGCCGGCCGCGATATAGGTGCGCTTGCGCTTGTTTCGCGCCTCGTCCTTCGCGCGCTGTTCCTGCAGCCGCTCGCGAGCGCTGCGCTTGTCGTTACGGTTGTGACTCACGCCCGTACACAACGAGACGGACGAGCACGGCTGCGCTCCCCCGCCCGGTATTCGCCCGAACGAGCGACTCCGCGCGCGGCCGGCACGGGCGTCCACCCGGCAGTGTGGCGCGCGAAGGACCAGGTCAGCCCGTCGCGGCGCGCCCCACCTCGGGTACGGCCAGCACGCGCTCCAGCTCGGCCCGCGACGCCCCGTACTCGGCCATGACGTCCCCCACCACACCGGCCCCCGCCGCGAGCCCGAGGAGCAGGTGCTGGTCTCCGATCTGGCGCTCGCCACGCCCCTGGGCGACCCGTAGCGCGCGCTCCAGCGAGGACTTGGCCTCGCGCGAGAACGGGCGGTGCCCGCGAGGCCACCACCAGCGCGGCCCGCGATCGGCGGCCAGCGCGTCGGGCCCGTGCGCGTCCTCCACCCGGGCCACGATCGCGCTGACGTCCACGCCCAGCTGGGCCAGTGCCGCGATGTCGGCGCGCGAGAGCCCGCCCACCCGCCTGGCCTCCTGTAACGCCGCGGTCAGTTCCGTGCGCCGCTGGTCGACGCCGAGGGCGATCAGGGCGCGGGCACCCGGGGTCCGGCCCGGGTCGAGAAGGTCGAGCAGGGCGAGGAGCAGGTGCTCCTCGGTGATGGTCGTCGCCTCGGCCCGCTCGGCGTGTCGGACGGCGCCCTCCACCACGTCGCGGGCGCTCTGGGTGAACTTCTCCAGCATGGTCACTGCCTCCCGTACTTCTTGTGCACGGCCTGCCTGCTGACGCCGAGCTCGCTGGCGATCTCCTGCCACGACCAGCCCCGCGCCCGGGCACCGCGCACTTGGACGGCCTCCAACTGCTCCAGCAGACGCCGCAGGGCGGCCACCGCGCGCAGCCCGACCCGGGGGTCGTGATCGCCCGCGCGCTGGGCCAGATCGGTTGCCTCAGTCATGACGTCAACCTACGTTGACACGCGGGCCATGTCAACCAAGGTTGACGCACGCCTCTGGGCCGGGTCCGGACACGACCGCGCCCCGGACGGTCACACCGTCCGGGGCGCGGGGTGCGGGACGCACCGCCGAGGCGGGCTCAGCCGCGCTGGCGCACCCCCTTGGCCAGGTCGGTCGCGAGCGCGCGCACCCCGGCCAGACCCGCTTCGGTGTCGGGCGCCGCCAACAGCTCCTTGACGAAGGCCGAGCCGACGATCACCCCGTCGGCGAACTGGGCCACCTCGGCGGCCTGTTCCGCGTTGGAGACGCCCAGGCCCACACAGACCGGCAGCGTGGTGCTGGTCCGGGTGCGCGTCACCAGTTCCTCGGCCTCGCGGCCGACCGAGGCGCGGGTTCCGGTCACGCCCATCAGCGACGCGGCGTACACGAAGCCGCTGCCGGCGGCCGTGATGGTGGCCAGCCGCTCGTCCCGGCTGCTGGGCGCGACGACGAAGACCGTCGCCAGGCCGTGCCGCTCGGCGGCCTCGCGCCAGGGGCCCGACTCCTGCACCGGCAGGTCGGGCAGGATGCAGCCCGCGCCACCGGCCTCGGCGAGCTCGGCGGCGAACCGCTCGACGCCGTAGCGGTCCACCGGGTTCCAGTACGTCATGCACAGCACCGGCGCGCCGGTGGCCGCGTGCACCTCGCGCACCGTGCGGATGACGTCCACGATCTTCACGCCGCCGCGCAGCGCGATGTCGTCGGCGGTCTGGATGACCGGGCCGTCCAGGACCGGGTCGCTGTGCGGCAGCCCGACCTCCACGATGTCGCAGCCGCCCTCGATCATGGCCGAGATGGCGCGTACGCCCCCGTCCACGGTGGGGAAGCCGGCCGGCAGGTAGCCGACCAGCGCGGCCCGGTTCTCGGCCCTGGCCCGGGCCAGCGTGTCGTTCAGCAGGCTGATGTTGCCGCTCACTTGGCCCCCTCCTCGCCCGCCGCGTCGGACGGCGTGTCGTACAGCCCGAAGTAGCGGGCCGCGGTGTCCATGTCCTTGTCGCCGCGCCCGGAGAGGTTGACCAACAGCAGCCCCTCGGGGCCGAGTTCGCGGCCCAGCTCCAGCGCGCCGGCCAGCGCGTGGGCGCTTTCGATGGCCGGGATGATGCCCTCGGTCTGCGACAGCAGCCGCAGCGCCCGCATCGCCGCGTCGTCGGTGGCCGAGCGGTACTCGGCCCGCCCGGCGTCCTTGAGGTAGGCGTGCTCGGGGCCCACCCCCGGGTAGTCGAGCCCGGCGGAGATCGAGTACGGCTCGGTGATCTGCCCGTCGTCGTCCTGGAGGACGTAGGAGCGGGAGCCGTGCAGGATGCCGGGGTCGCCGACGCTCAGCGTGGCGGCGTGCTCGCCGCTGTCGATGCCGTGCCCGGCGGGCTCGACGCCGACCAGCCGCACGTCCGTGTCCGGGAGGAAGGCGTGGAAGAGGCCGATGGCGTTGGACCCGCCACCGACGCAGGCCACGGCGGCGTCCGGCAGCCGGCCGACGCGCTCCAGGAGCTGACGCCGGGCCTCGACGCCGATGACCCGGTGGAAGTCGCGCACCAGCGCCGGGAAGGGGTGCGGCCCGGCGACGGTACCGAACAGGTAGTGGGTGCGGTCCACGTTGGCGACCCAGTCGCGGAACGCCTCGTTGATGGCGTCCTTCAGGGTGCGGCTGCCGGACTTCACGGCGATGACCTCGGCACCGAGCATGCGCATCCGGGCCACGTTCAGGGCCTGGCGCTCGGTGTCGACCTCGCCCATGTAGATGGTGCACTCCAGGCCGAAGAGGGCGCACGCGGTGGCGGTGGCCACGCCGTGCTGCCCGGCGCCGGTCTCGGCGATGACCCGGGTCTTGCCCATCCGCCGGGTGAGCAGCGCCTGCCCCAACACGTTGTTGATCTTGTGGGAGCCGGTGTGGTTGAGGTCCTCCCGCTTGAGGAAGACCCGCGCCCCGCCCGCGTGTTCGGCGAACCGGGGCACCTCGGTCAGGGCGCTGGGCCGCCCCGTGTAGTTGACCATCAGCTCGCCGAGTTCGGCGGCGAACGCGGGGTCGGCCTTGGCCTTCTCGTACTCGGCGGCGACCTCGTCGACCGCGGCGACCAGCGCCTCGGGGATGAACGTGCCGCCGTACGCGCCGAAGTACCCCTCGGCGTTGGGGACCTGACCCTGGGGGTCGGGGATGAAGAACTCGGACGTCATGCGATGTGCTCCTCGAACGGGGCTGCTGCCCCGTGGATGTCACGCCGCGCCCGGCCCGTGCGTACGGCGCCACCGTCCCGGGCCACGCTGTGGTGGCCGGGTGGGGCGCCGCGCGCCGAGGGGGCGGCGGTGGGAGATCAGGACACGGAACGTCGCCGGCCGGCCATGCGCCCTCGGCGCGGACACCGGGGCGCGAGCGTGCGGGCGTACGGCATGCCGCCGTGGCGGCGGCCACGGCCGACCCGGGGCACGGCCCGCGAACGCGCCGCCCCGGGGCCGGACGGCCGGACGGGGGCGTACGCGCGAGGTGGCGGGGTCGTGCGGGGGCGGGGCGCGGCGCGGCTCAGCGGCCGGCGGGCGCCCCGGGCCATCGACGGCCGTTGACCTGGCCCGGCTCGCTGCCGATGTGGTAGCGCACCCGACGCCCCCGCACCCGACGGGCGGGCGCCCGGCAGCCGCGGTGCCAGGGGGGCAACGCGCGGCGGTCGGGCTCGGCGGGGGCGGCGGACACGGGGTGGCTCAGCTCCGGCCGTGCCGCAGCGCGGGGTGGGCGCCGGCGGCCACGAGGTCGGCCACGGCGGTCTTCGGGTCGCGGCCGGTGACCAGCGACTCACCGACGAGCACGGCGTCCGCGCCGTCGTTGGCGTACGCGATCAGGTCGTGCGGGCCGCGCACGCCCGACTCGGCGATCTTCACGATGTGCGACGGGATCTCGGGCGCGATCCGGGCGAAGTTGCCCCGGTCCACCTCAAGCGTCTTCAGGTCGCGGGCGTTGACGCCGATGATCCGCGCGCCGGCGGCCACGGCACGCTCCACCTCGTCCTCGTCGTGCGCCTCGACGAGCGGGGTGAGCCCGATCGACTCGGCGCGCTCGATCAGCGAGACCAGCGCCTCCTGGTCGAGGGCGGCGACGATGAGCAGGGCCAGGTCGGCGCCGTACGCACGGGCCTCCCACAGCTGGTAGGAGGTGACGATGAAGTCCTTGCGGAGCACGGGGATGTCCACCCGGGCCCGCACGGCCTCCAGATCGGCCAGCGAGCCGCCGAAGCGGCGCTGCTCGGTCAGCACGCTGATCACCGAGGCACCGCCCGCCTCGTAGTCGGCGGCGAGTCCGGCCGGGTCCGCGATGGCGGCCAGCGCGCCCTTGGACGGGCTGGAGCGCTTGACCTCGCAGATCACCTTGACGCTGTCACCCTTGAGCGCGGCGACGCCGTCCTTGGCCTGCGGCGCCTTCGCGGCGCGCTGCTTGAGCTCGTCGAGGCTGACACGCGCCTGCCGTTCGGCGAGGTCGACCCGGACTCCGTCGATGATCTCATCGAGCACACTCACGCGAGCAGCCCCCTTCCGATGGAGCTTGGTGGTCGGCGCCGGTGTGGCGGACGATCGCATCACCAGGCATGCCGATGGTATCTGGCGTGCCGGCGAGGTTGCGCATCCGGTTGACGGGAGCGCCACCATCTGGACGCCCGCCGAGGTGTCGGACAGGCGTCAGGGGGCCAGCGCCGCCCCGAAGGGCACGTTGCGTACCAGGGTGAACACCAGCACCGTCAACCCCACCGCGCTCCACAGGTAGCGGCCCTCACGCAGGCGCTCCAGCCCGCCCCGGAGCCGGCCGGCCGCGCGCCGGGGGGTGCCAGGCGGGCCGGGCGCACCGGGCCCAGCGGCGGCGCGGACGAACCAGCGGGTCCACAGGGCGACGAAGGCGACGTAGCCGAGGACCGCGAGCGCGTTGGCACCCAGTGCCGCCACGAGGTCGCCGTGGGCGAGGGCGTGGGCGCCGCGCAGCCCGCCGCAGCCGGGGCAGAGCACGCCGGTGTACTGGAGCAGCGGGCAGGCCGGGTAGTGCCCCGGCTCGTGGGGGTCGACCGCGGCCACCACCGCGAAGGCGCTCAGGACACCCGCGAGCACCCCGAGCGGGGCCAGGAGGCGACGCGGCGCGGCAGCGGCGCGCGGGCGGCTGGGGCGAGGCGGCGCGGACACGGTTCGAGTCTGCGCCCCCGCCGCCCCACCCGCAGCCCGGCGCGCGGCGGGCGGGGGCCGTCCGGGCGAGGGCGGGCGCCCGCGTGCGGGGGCCGGGCGTGCGGGGCTGGGCGCGTGGCGGGCCCGACGGTGGCGCCCGGTGGGCGGCGGTTCCGGGGCGCGGGGGCCGCGGGGGGTGCCGCGAGGCGGGGTGCGGGACCGGGTCTCTGGGCCGGGGCGCGAGGCTGCGGTGCGGCGAGGGCCCCGGAGCGTGGGGCCGGGCGGCGGCGCGGGCCTGGTGTGAGAAGGGACCGCTGGGGCGAGCGCCAGCGGCTCGCGGGGGACCGGCGGTGGGCCGGTGCCGGGGCCCGGTGGTGGCGCGGCTGGCCGGTCGGGGGCGTGGAGGCCGCGGGACGCGGGGCCAGGCGCGGTACGACGCGGGGCCAGGCGCGGTACGGGGCGGTCGGCGCGTACGGCGCGTACGCGTCCAAGGGGGGCCCGTGGGCCCGGGGCGCGCCCCGGGCCCGGCCGGTGCAGGGTGCCGGTTACGACTGCGGGCTGTGCCGCACCACCTGCGGCTTCCGCTTGGGCTGTCCCATGCCGGCGGCCGACATGCCCATGCCCACGATGCCGCCGAGCACGACCACACCGAGACCCGCCCAGAAGCCCACCGGCTTGGCCATCACGGTGAACGCGCCGGAGACGCAGAATCCGATGAAGGCGATGGTGACGCCGGTCCAGGCGGCCGGGGTGTGTCCGTGACTGGTACCCGCCATGAGTTCTCCTCGTTCGCTGTGTCGCTCCCCCCGGGCCGCGCCTGGCGACCGGACGGCGCCTGGCGGGTGGCCGGGGAGATGTCCCCGGGATCGGGGCACGGGGCTGCGTGGGTCCATTGTCCCTGACGTGCTGATGCGAGATCAGCCTGGGGTGGGCCGAGTGGGAGGCCGCCGTGCCCGGTGGGGGCGACGGACACCGCCGACCCGTCGGGCCGGCGCCGGCTGCCCGGGGTCACCGCCGCCCGGCCGCGCCCCGTACGCCACCGGAGTCGGCCAGGCACGAGGCGGGTTCGACGCACGGGGGGCGGGGCGTGGGCGTGGGCCCCGACACGGGGTGGGTTCGGGCTCGACGGCGCGAGGCCCGAAGGGACACGGAGCCCGACGGCGCGAGGCCCGGAAGGCGCGGGGCGCGACGGCGTGCGGGCGGGGTTCGGCGCCGGGTTCAGCTCTCCCGGCCGGTGGGGTCCTCGCCCCGGTCCAGGGCCTTCCACAACTCCTCGGGCCGGTCGGGGTCGGGCGCGGTGCGGGTGCGGCGCGGGCGGTCACCGCCGGAGCCGGCCCGCTCGTAGCGGCCCGACATGGCGGGCCAGGCGCGGCCGTAGCACAGCGCGAGGACGCCGGCGAGGAAGATCAGGACGCCGCCGGCGAACGCGGCCCAGGGCCAGGGGGTGTGGGTGACGCCGTGGATGGCGGTGTCGGCGATGCCGGTGGTCTCGGCCGCCTTGCTCTCCAGTGCGGCGGTGTCGTCCAGGGCGAGCAGCGAGCCGACGGCGGTGCCCACGCCGCACAGGGCGAGGATGCCCGCGACCGCGTACCGGCTGAGCCCGCGCACGGCGAACACCGCGATGAGCGCGGCGAGGCCCACGATGGCCAGCGCTCCGGGCAGGCCGGTGATGTCCTGGCCGTCGGCCGCGCGGCGCAGGTCGCCCTGGGCGAAGACGGCGTCGCCCTCGGCCCAGGTGCGGCCGGACGCGAGGAGCACGAGGGCCGCGCCGAGCGCGGCGAACAGCAGCGCGACGGCGAGGCTGAGCTTGGTGCGCTTGCCCGCGGCACCGCCGCGTCCGGCGCGCGCGGCGGGCTCGGCTTGGCTACGGGGCTGGGGTACGGCGGCTGTACTCACGCCTACCACTATCCCTCACCGGGTGGTGCGGCAGGTCGCGCGGGGGTCACCGCGCCCGCCGGGCCGGTGTCGCGTCCCGCGCCCACCGCCCCCGACGCTCCCCCACGCGCCGCGCGTCACCCGCTCGGGCCGGGCGCCCACACCGGCGCCATCCGCCACGCCCGCCCCGTACGTCCCACGGAACGCCTGCCCCCACGGAACCCGCCTCCCGGATCGCACGCCGCACGGGCGTCGAGCCGTCGCGCCGGGCGGGCGCCCGCTACGCCCGTCGGGTGGGCGTCGCGCGCAGCCGGCCGGCCGTGCTGACCGCGCGCAGTACCGCCGCCGCCTTGTTGCGGCACTCCGTGTTCTCCGCCGCCGGGTCGGAGTCGGCGACCACGCCCGCGCCCGCCTGCACGTAGGCACGCCCGTCGCGGAGCAGGGCGGTGCGGATCGCGATCGCGGTGTCCGAGTCGCCGGCGAAGTCGAGGTAGCCGACGCAGCCGCCGTACAGCCCGCGCCGGGTGGGCTCGACCTCCTCGATGATCTGCATGGCGCGGGGCTTGGGCGCGCCGGAGAGGGTGCCGGCGGGGAAGCAGGCGGTGAGCACGTCGAAGGCGGTACGGCCCGGAGCCAGGGTGCCGGTGACGGTGGAGACGATGTGCATGACGTGGCTGTAGCGCTCGATGGACATGAAGTCCACGACCTCCACGCTGCCCGGCTCGCACACCCGGCCCAGGTCGTTGCGCCCGAGGTCGACGAGCATCAGGTGCTCGGCCCGCTCCTTCGGGTCGGCCAGGAGTTCCTCGGCGAGCGCGGCGTCCTCCTGGGGCGTCGCCCCGCGCGGCCGGGTGCCGGCGATGGGGTGCAGCATCGCGTACCCGTCCTCGACCTTGACCAGCGCCTCCGGGCTGGAGCCGACGACGTCGAAGGCGCCGGTGCCGTTCGCGTCGGGGAAGCGGAAGAGGTACATGTACGGGCTCGGGTTGGTGGCCCGCAGCACCCGGTACACGTCGAGCGCGCTGGCCTCGCAGGGCGTCTCGAACCGCTGCGAGGGCACCACCTGGAACGCCTCGCCGGCGTGGATGCGCTCCTTGATGTCGCGCACCACGTCCATGTACGCCTCGCCGCCCCACAGCGCGGTGAACTCCGGCAGTTCGGCGGCCGGCAGCACGGTGGGGCTGGTGGGCACCGGGCGGGCCAGGTCGGCGGTCATCGCGTCGAGTCGGGCGATGGCGTCGTCGTACGCCTCGTCCACGCCGGTGTCCAGGTCGTTGTGGTTGATGGCGTTGGCGATCAGCAGGACGGTGCCGTCCCAGTGGTCGAGCACGGCCAGGTCCGAGGTGAGGAGCATGGTCAGTTCGGGCAGTCGCAGGTCGTCGCGGCCCGAGTCGCCGATCCTCTCCAGGCGGCGCACGATGTCGTAGCCGAGGTAGCCGACCATGCCGCCGGTGAACGGCGGCAGGTGGATGAGGCCGCCCAGGTCGCGCGGGGTGTGCAGGGTCTCGACCGTGGCCCGCAGGGCGGCCAGCGGGTCGCCGTCGGTGGGGACGCCGACGGGCGGGGTGCCCAGCCAGTGCGCCTGGCCGTCGCGCTCGGTGAGGGTGGCGGCGCTGCGGACGCCGACGAAGGAGTAGCGGGACCAGGAGCGGCCGTTTTCCGCCGACTCCAGGAGGAAGGTGCCGGGCCGGCCGACCCAGCGGGCCTCGTCCTCGCCGGGCCCGCCGGCGGCCGTGTCGGCGGCGTCCGCGCCGGCCGTACGGGCGGAGCCCGCCAGTTTGCGGTAGAGGCCGACCGGGGTGTCGCCGTCCGCCAGCAGCCTGCGGCTGACGGGAATGACGCGGCGGTCCGCCGCCAGCTTCCGGAAGGTCTCGCGGTCCATGGTGCCCGTCGCGTCCGTCATACCCGCATCGCCCGTCGTGTCGTGCGCATCGAATGTCCTGGTGGTCCGGGGTCGAGCCCCGGTCTCGCTGGGGGGACCGGGGCCGGGGCCGGTCCGCGCCCCTCGTGTCGGCGCCACGGCGCCGGCTGGTGCCCCCGTCCCCGCCGGCGTCCGCGCGGGGCGCCGGCGGTCCTCATGGCAGCGGAGCCTACTGCCCGAGCGGCAGGCCGCCCGCGTCGAAGCAGGTCCGGTCGCCGGTGTGACAGGCCGCGCCGACCTGGTCCACCTTGACCAGCAGGGTGTCCGCGTCACAGTCCAGGGCCACCGACTTGACGTGCTGCACGTGCCCGGAGGTGTCGCCCTTGACCCAGTACTCGCGGCGGCTGCGGCTCCAGTACGTGCAGCGGCCCGTGGTCAACGTACGGTGCAGCGCCTCGTCGTCCATCCAGCCGAGCATCAACACCTCGCCGGTGTCGTACTGCTGGGCGATGGCGGGCACGAGGCCGTCGGCGTCGCGCTTGAGCCGGCCCGCGATGGCGGGGTCGAGGTCGCTCGCGCGGCCGGTCGGGACGCCGGCGGGGGAATCGGGGCTGGACATGGGCCCATTATGCCCAGCGGGGCGGCCCCGGGAGAGCCCGTTCCACCGGCACGGGCGCGCACCCCGACCACAGGCGCCACCCCCGCTCCCACGCGACCCCGCGCCAAACCCGCACGCCCGCGCCCCGTCGTCTCGCACGGCCCTGCCGAGGGCCCCGTGGGGACGCGCCGCCGCCGGTGCCGTACGCGGACCTCCCCCGCGCCGCCCGCCGGACGTCGCGGCCCGGGACCCGCGTCCGCCCTCGCGACCGCGCACCGGCCGTTCCTTCACCATCCGCTCCGCGAACGGTTACGTTTCAGCCACACCACTCCCGGCCGTCTCCCGCGCGCGGAAGGCGGCACCGCGTCCCCCGCGTCCCGGTTGTCCCACGATGCTCGGCCATCTCAGGCCCTGATGTGGGTGCATCCGGGGGTGAGTTGCCCCGCTAAGTGCGACTCTGTACGCACCTCGCGCCGCACTCGTCACGCCAGCCAGCCCGATGACGGTGCACCGCCACCCATGCGGCATGCTTTCGATATGACGTATCCGCCGCCGCCCAACGACCCTCATCAGCCAGGAAACCAAGGCGGCTTCGGTCCGCCGCAACAGGGTTTCGGGCCACCCGCCCCGCACGGAGGCCCGCCCATGGGCGGTCCCCCCATGCCGCCCGGTGGGCAGTTCCCGCCCGGCGGGGGGTACGGCGCGTACCCCCCGCCCCCGCCTCCGCCGCCCGGCCGTAACAACAAGAAGACCGCGGTCATAGCCGCCGTCTCGGTGCTCGCGATCGCCGCGGTCGTGGGCATCGTGGTCGCCGCCACCGGCGGGGACGACGACGGCGACAAGGCCGCCAAGAACAAGCCCAGCGGCGGCCCCAGCGTCACCGCGCCGAAGATCCCGACCGACATGCCGTCGATCGAGATCCCGACCCCGTCCGGGTCGCCGGGCCAGGGCGCGCCGGTCGAGGGCGGCACCGAGACGCCCAGCGCCGACCCGTCCACCAGCGATCCGTCCAGCGACACGTCGGCGTCACCGAGCGACCTGGTGCCCTACGTCGTGCTCAGCCCGGGCACCTGCTTCGACCACCCGGGGCTCGACTCCAGCGTGAAGAAGGTCGAGACGCGCTCGTGCAGCGGCCCGCACGACGGCGAGGTGATCTCCAACGCGACGCTGACCGGCTCCTTCAGCACCGAGAAGCAGATCCAGACGAAGGCGCTCGCGCTGTGCGAGACGGCCGCCAAGGGCCGGATGAAGACCGTCCCGGCCGGTAAGACGTTCTACTACTACGCGCTCTACCCCTCGCAGCCGACGTACACCATCCGTGGCCAGGACCAGGTCTCCTGCTCCCTGACGCTGAGCGCCTCCCCGGACGGTCCGAAGCTGACGGAGAAGCTGCCCAAGTAGCATCGCGGGCCTGCGGAGGGGCCCGCGTCGTCACGACCGGCGGTGGTACGGCCGCGCCGCGCACGCCGCGGCGCGGCTGCGCCACCCGGTACCGACCGCCGTGGCGGGGTACCCCCGACGGTCGTAGGGTGGCGGTATGTCTACGTACGCGAAGCGCGAACGGCTGCTGCTCGCCGACTTGTTGGAGGCGGCCGGACCGCAGGCCCCGACCCTGTGCGCGGGGTGGACCACCCGCGATCTGGCGGCCCATCTGGTGGTGCGCGAACGGCGCGGGGACGCCGCGGCCGGCATCCTGGTCAAGCCGCTGGCGGCCCGGCTCGCCCGGGTGCAGGACGAGTTCGCGGCCAAGCCGTACGAGGAACTGCTCCAGCTCATCCGCACCGGCCCGCCCCGGTTCTCCCCCTTCGCCCTCAAGCAGGTCGACGAGGCCGCGAACGTGGTGGAGTTCTACGTCCACGCCGAGGACGTCCGGCGCGCCCAGCCCGACTGGACCCCGCGCGCGCTCGACCCGGTCTTCTCCGACGCCCTGTGGAGCCGCGTCGAACGCTCGGCCCGCGCCCTGGCCCGCAAGAGCCCCGTCGGTCTCGTCGTCCGCGCCCCCGACGGCCGCACCGTCGTCGCCCACAAGGGCACGCCCGTCGTCACCCTCACCGCCGACCCCGCCGAGGCCCTGCTCTACCTCTACGGCCGCCAGCGGGTGGCACGCGTCCACACCGAGGGCGACAAGGCGGCCATCGCCCAGGCCCACGAGGCGGAACTGGGCCTGTAACCCCCGACCGCCCGCCTCCACACACCCCCGACCGCGCCCACGGTCCTCTGACACCACCGGGTCAGCCATGCCCTGACATCGCGGTGCGACAGCGCCCCTGTCGTGTTGCCGTGCCGGGACCGGCGTCCGGTCGCGGAGGTCAACGAGGTGTCGTGGAATCCGGGTGCGCACGCCCGCCCCGGGGTGCGGCCCCGCGCCCGCGCTCAGCTCGCCCGGGCCCGTGTCGTTGGGCTAGCGGACCGGGTGGCCCGCCTCGTGGAGAGTGGTCTTGACCTGGGGGATGGTGAGGTCGCCGAAGTGGAAGACGGAGGCCGCCAGGACGGCGTCGGCGCCGGCGGCGATCGCCGGGGGGAAGTCGGCGAGGCGGCCCGCGCCGCCGCTGGCGATGACGGGGACGGTGACCCGCGCGCGGACGGCCTTGATCATCGCGGTGTCGTAGCCGTCCTTCGTGCCGTCGGCGTCCATGGAGTTCAGCAGGATCTCGCCGGCGCCGAGTTCGGCCGCCTCGTGGGCCCAGGCGACGGCGTCCAGGCCGGTGCCGCGACGTCCGCCGTGGGTGGTGACCTCGTAGCCGGAGTCGGTCGTGGTGCCCTCCGGGCAGCGGCGCGCGTCCACCGACAGGACCAGCACCTGGCGTCCGAACCGCTCGGCGATCTCGCGGATCAGCTCCGGGCGGGCGATGGCGGCGGTGTTGACGCCGACCTTGTCCGCGCCCGCGCGCAGCAGGCGGTCCACGTCGTCGGGGGTGCGGACGCCGCCGCCGACGGTGAGCGGGATGAAGACCTGTTCGGCGGTGCGGCGGACCACGTCGTAGGTGGTCTCGCGGTCGCCGGAGGAGGCCGTGATGTCCAGGAAGGTGAGTTCGTCGGCGCCCTGCTCGCCGTACAGCCGGGCCAGCTCGACCGGGTCACCGGCGTCCCGCAGGTGCTGGAAGTTGACGCCCTTGACGACGCGGCCGTTGTCCACGTCGAGGCAGGGGATGACTCGGACCGCGAGGGTCATGGGATGCGTCCTTCGGTGCTGCCGGCCGGGCCGTCGGGCTCGGCGTCGGCCGGGTGGTCTGCGGGGGTGCGGGCCGCGCCGTCGGCCTCCGGGGCGCCGGGCCCGGCGAGCGGGTCGGCGGCGGGAGCGGCCGGGGCGCCGCCGGGGGCGAACGCCTCGAGTTCCACCTCGACCAGCACCCGCGAGTCCACGAAGCCGGAGACGACGACCAGCGTGGTGGCCGGCCGCGCGGCGTCGAAGACCTCCTTGTGGGCGCGGCTGACGGCGTCCACGTCACGCGCGTGGGTGAGGTAGAGGCGGGTGCGGATGACGGACCCGGCGCCCAGCCCGAAGCGCTCCAGCGCGCCGAGCGCGTTCCGCAGGGCCGCCCGGGTCTGCTCGTACGGGTCGCCCTCGCCCTGGAGCACGCCGGCCACCAGCGGCATCGTTCCGGCGACCAGGACGCGGTCGCCGGCGGCGACGGCCCGCGCGAAGCCGATCGTCTCCTCCCAGGGGCTGTCGCCCTGGTGCCGTTCGATGCCGTCCGGCCGGCGGGCGGGCTCGGGTGTGGTCATGCTGATACCGCCTCCAACGCCTCTTCCAAGGTAAACGCCCCGGCGTAGAGCGCCTTGCCGACGATGGCGCCCTCGACGCCCACCGGTACCAGTGCGGCCAGGGCACGCAGGTCGTCGAGGGAGGAGACGCCGCCGGAGGCGACGACGGGGCGGTCGGTGGCGGCGCACACGTCCCGCAGGAGCTGGAGGTTCGGCCCCTGGAGAGTGCCGTCCTTGGCGATGTCGGTGACCACGTAGCGGGCGCAGCCCTCGGCGTCCAGCCGGGCCAGGGTGGCGAACAGGTCGCCGCCGTCCCGGGTCCAGCCCCGGCCGCGCAGCGTGGTGCCGCGTACGTCCAGGCCCACGGCGACGCGCTCGCCGTGCTCGGCGATGACCCGGGCGACCCACTCCGGGGACTCCAGGGCCGCGGTGCCGAGGTTGACCCGGGTGCAGCCGGTGGCCAGGGCCGCGGCCAGCGAGGCGTCGTCGCGGATGCCGCCCGACAGCTCGACCTTGAGGTCCATGGCCTGGGTGACCTCGGCGATCTGGGCACGGTTGTCGCCGGTGCCGAACGCCGCGTCCAGGTCCACCAGATGCAGCCACTCGGCGCCCGCTTGCTGCCAGGTCAGCGCGGCGGCCAGCGGGTCGCCGTAGGAGGTCTCGGAGCCGGACTCCCCGTGGACGAGGCGGACGGCCTGGCCGTCGCGTACGTCGACGGCGGGGAGGAGTTCGAGCTTGCTCATCGGGTGCCAGTCTTTCGCGTCAGATACGAGTCGGAGACGTGCGGGGACGTGCGGTCGGGCCCGGCGGGGGCGCGACGGCGTCCGACGGTGGCCGGCCGGCGGCCGGCGCGCGGGCGCCTAGAGGGTGTCGAGCCAGTTGGTCAGCAGGTGCGCTCCGGCGTCGCCGGACTTCTCGGGGTGGAACTGGGTGGCGCGCAGCGGGCCGTTCTCGACGGCCGCGACGAACGGCTCGCCGTGCGTGGCCCAGGTGACCTGCGGCGGGCGTATCGCCGGGTTGGCGACCTCCAGTGACCACGCGCGGACCGCGTAGGAGTGCACGAAGTAGAACCGGGCGTCCGCGTCCAGGCCGGCGAAGAGCGCGGAGTCGGCGGCGGGGGCGACCGTGTTCCAGCCCATGTGCGGCACGACGGGCGCCTGGAGCGGCTCCACCGTGCCCGGCCACTCGTCCAGGCCCTCGGTCTCCACGCCGTGCTCGACGCCGCGCTCGAAGAGGATCTGCATCCCGACGCAGATGCCGAGGACGGGCCGCGAGCCGGCGAGGCGGCGGCCGACGATCCAGTCGCCACGGGCGGCCCGCAGGCCCTTCATGCAGGCGGCGAAGGCGCCCACGCCGGGGACCAGGAGCCCGTCGGCCGTCATGGCCCGGTCGTAGTCCCGGGTGATCTCCACGTCGGCGCCGACGTGGGCCAGCGCCCGCTCGGCGGAGCGCACGTTGCCAAAGCCGTAGTCGAAGACGACCACCGAGGGCCTGCGCCCGCTCATCCCCACACCCCGTTGATCCGCATGACGCCCGCCACCAGGCACATGGCGGCGCTGATGCCGAGCAGCACGATCACGCCCTTGGGCATCCCCTGCTTGGCGAAGGAGATGACACCGCCGAGGAGGAAGAGCCCGACGACGATGAGGACGGTAGACAGACCGTTCACAGGTTCCTTCCGGAGGGGGCCGGCGCGGGACGGGCCGTCGGGCCCGTGGCGCGCGCCGCCGGGTGTGGGGCGGGAGGCACGCTCACAGCGCGCCCTTGGTCGAGGGGAGGATGCCGGCCGCGCGCGGGTCGCGCTCGCTGGCGTACCGCAGGGCGCGGGCGAGCGCCTTGAACTGGCACTCGACGATGTGGTGCGCGTTGCGCCCGTACGGCACGTGGACGTGCAGGGCGACCTGGGCCTGGGCGACGAAGGACTCCAGGATGTGACGGGTCATCGTCGTGTCGTAGGTGCCGATCATCGGGGCGATGCGCTCGGGCTCGGTGTGCACCAGGTAGGGGCGGCCGGAGAGGTCCACGGTGACCTGGGCGAGCGACTCGTCCAGCGGGACGGTGCAGTTGCCGAACCGGTAGATGCCGACCTTGTCGCCCAGGGCCTGCCGGAACGCCGCGCCCAGGGCCAGGGCGGTGTCCTCGATGGTGTGGTGGGTGTCGATGTGCAGGTCACCCTCGGTCCTGACGGTGAGGTCGAAGAGGCCGTGCCGGCCGAGCTGGTCGAGCATGTGGTCGTAGAAGCCGACACCGGTGGAGATCTCGGTACGCCCGGTGCCGTCCAGGTCGATCTCGACCAGGACGGAGGTCTCCTTGGTGGTGCGCTCCACGCGTCCTACGCGGGTCATCGCTCGTTCTCCTTCACTACCGCCCGGACCGCGTCCAGGAACGCGTCGTTCTCCGCCGGGGTCCCGGCGCTCACCCGCAGCCAGCCCGGCACACCGTTGTCGCGGACCAGCACGCCGTGGTCGAGGATCGCCTGCCACATGCCGTGCGAGTCGGCCCCGGGCTCACCCCAGTGGCCCACCAGGGCCGGGGGGAGAGCGAACTGGACGAAGTTGGCGTCCGAGTCGACGACCGGGCAGCCGATCGCGCGCAGCTCGGTCACCAGGCGGTCCCGCTCGCTCTTGAGCTGCTCGACGTACCCGAGCAGCGTATCGGTGTGGTCGAGGGCGGCCAGCGCGGTGGCCTGAGTGACGGCGGACAGGTGGTACGGCAGGCGCACCAGCTGGACGGCGTCCACCACGGCCGGGTCGGCGGCCAGGTAGCCGAGCCGCAGTCCGGCCGCGCCGAACGCCTTGGACATGGTGCGACTCAGCACGAGTCGTGGCCGGCCGGCGATCAGCGGCAGCAGCGAGGGCTGGTGGCTGAACTCGCCGTACGCCTCGTCCACCACTACCAACGCGCCCCGCTCGCGGGCCGCCTGCGCCGCCTCGTGGAGGGCGAGCACGGTCTCGGCGGCGACGGCGGTGCCGGTCGGGTTGTTCGGCGAGCAGACGAAGACCACGTGCGGGCGCAGCCGGGCGATCTCGGCGGTGGCGGCGGCCACGTCGATGGTGAAGTCCGCGCGCCTGGGCCCGGAGACCCAGCCGGTGCCGGTGCCGCGCGCGATCAGGGCGTGCATCGAGTATGAGGGCTCGAAGCCGATCGCGGTGCGGCCGGGGCCGCCGAAGGTCTGCAGGAGCTGCTGGATGATCTCGTTGGAGCCGTTGGCGGCCCACACGTTGGCCGGCTCCACCGGGTGGCCGGCGGTGCGGGTCAGGTAGGCGGCCAGGCCCGCGCGCAGCTCGACCGCGTCCCGGTCGGGGTAGCGGTTGAGGCCGCGGGCCGCCTCGGCGACCCGCTCGGCGATGTCGGCCACCAGCTCGGCGGGCAGCGGGTAGGGGTTCTCGTTGGTGTTCAGCCGGACCGGAACGTCGAGCTGCGGCGCGCCGTAGGGGCTCTTGCCGCGCAGCTCGTCCCGGACGGGCAGGTCCTCGATGCGGGTCACGGGGTGGTCTCCGGTACCTTCCAGCCGAACCTGGCCTTGATCGCCGCGCCGTGCGCCGGCAGGTCCTCGGCGTCGGCGAGGGTCACCACGTGGCGGGCGACGTCGGCGAGCGCGTCCCGCGTGTAGTCCACGATGTGGATGCCGCGCAGGAAGGACTGCACGGACAGGCCCGAGGAGTGGCAGGCGCAGCCGCCGGTGGGCAGGACGTGGTTGGAGCCGGCGCAGTAGTCGCCGAGCGAGACCGGCGCCCACGGGCCGACGAAGATCGCGCCCGCGTTGCGGACCCGGTCGGCGACCGTGGCGGCGTCGCGGGTCTGGATCTCCAGGTGCTCGGCGCCGTACGCGTCGACCACCCGCAGCCCCTCCGCCACGCCGTCCACCAGCACGACGGCGGACTGCCGGCCGCCCAGCGCGGGGGCGATCCGGTCCTCGACGTGCTTGCTGACCTCGACCTGGGTCGCCAGCTCCCCCTCGACCGCGTCGGCCAGCGCGGCGGAGTCGGTGACCAGCACGGCCGCCGCCAGCGGGTCGTGCTCGGCCTGGCTGATCAGGTCGGCGGCGACGTGCGCCGGGTCGGCGCTGTCGTCCGCGAGGATCGCGATCTCGGTCGGGCCGGCCTCCGTGTCGATGCCGATGCGGCCGGTGAAGTAGCGCTTGGCGGCGGCGACCCAGATGTTGCCGGGGCCGGTGACCATGTTCGCGGGCGCGCAGGAGGCGGTGCCGTACGCGAACATGGCGACGGCCTGGGCGCCGCCCGCCGCGTACACCTCCCGCACGCCCAGCAGCGCGCAGGCGGCGAGGATCGTCGGGTGCGGCAGGCCGTCGAAGTCCGCCTGCGGCGGGGAGGCCAGCGCGATGGAGGCGACGCCGGCCTCCTGCGCCGGAACCGCGTTCATAATCACGGAGGAGGGGTAGACGGAGCGGCCACCGGGCGCGTAGAGCCCGACCCGCTCGACGGGCACCCACTTCTCGGTGACGCTGCCGCCGGGCACGACCTGGACGCGGTGCGCGGCGCGGCGCTGCTCGCGGTGGACGAGGCGGGCGCGCCGGACGGACTCCTCCAGGGCCGCGCGGACCTCGGGGTCCAGGGCGGCCAGGGCCTGGTCGAGCGCCTCCTCGGGCACCCGCACCCGCTCCAGGCGCACGCCGTCGAACCGATGCGCGTACGCGATCAGCGCCGCGTCGCCACGATGGCGCACGTCCTCGCACAGGGGCCGCACCTTCTCCAGGGCGGCCGACACGTCGAAGTCGGCACGGGGCAACAACGCGCGCAGGGCCTCGCCCTCGGGGAGGGCGGCGCCACGCAGATCGATTCGGGAGATCACGCGGTCAATTGTCTCAGACGTGTCCCGAGCGCCGTCCTGCCGTATCAAACGCTGATACCCGCCCCTAGGTTGGCCCTGACCTGTGGTGTTCAACCGGTCACAGAGCGGGAATGGGGTCCGTACACGCGTACGGGCACGGGAGGAGAGGCAGCGGTGACGGAGCCACATGACGGGGACCCGCCCGACGGGCTGGGTCTGACTCCCGCCGAGTGGGGCATGTGGCAGGCGTTCCGCACCGGCAGCACCTTCGACCTGCGCTCCCCCAACCAACACCGCAACGACCCGACCGGCCCGCACGCCTGGGGCCCCGAGCGCAGTGTGCGGGCGCGGGTGCTGGCGTTGCTGCTGCTGGAGCCGCCGCCGGCGCAGCCGGGCCGGGTCGCCGCGCTCAAGCTCAACGGCGTCTACGTCACCGGCACCCTGGAGCTGGCCGGCGGCACCATCGCCCCCTTCGTGGAGCTGCGCAACTGCCGCTTCGAGCAGGAGATGCTGCTGCCGGAGAGCCGGTTCACCACGCTGCGCCTGGTGGGCTGCGCGGTGCCGCGTATCGAGGCCGCCCGCCTGCACACCGAGGGCGACCTGCACCTGCCGCGCTGCACCGTGGACCGGGGCATCCGGCTGACCGACGCGCACATCGGCACGGACCTGCTGCTCAACCAGCTCGTGGTGCGCGCGGACCGGTACGGCAGGTCGATCGCCGCGGACGGGCTGAACGTCGCCCAGGACTTCCAGGCCGAGCTGATCGAGTCCTACGGCGAGTTGACGATGCGCGGCGCGCAGATAGGCGTCTCGCTCAGCCTGCGCGGCAGCAAGCTGCGCAACCCCACCGGCCGCCGCGCGCTCAACGCCCCGCAGCTCAGCGTGGAGCGCACGCTGTACCTGACGCCCGCGGGCGACACCGGCTCCCCGTTCTCCACCGGCACCACCCCGCCGTACGGCACGCCGCTGACGCAGACCGGCGGGATACCCACGCAACCCTTCGAGTGCGAGGGCGGGGTGCGGCTGGACGACGGCCGGTTCGGCGACGCGATCGACCTGGACCAGGCGCGCTTCGTGATGGCCAGCGACCAGGAGCTGTCGATGCGCCGCGTGCAGACGCCGGAGCTGCGGTTCCTGTGCGAGCGGCAGCAGAGCGGACGCGTGGTGCTCTCCGGCGCCAAGGTGATCAACCTGGTCGACAAGTCCACGAGCTGGCCGGGGCCCGGCGGCCTGGCCATGGCGGGGTTCTCCTACGAGTCGCTGATCCCGCGCGGCCACTTCCCGCTGACCCGCCGCCTGGAGTGGGTGGCCGCCGCCACGCCGGAGTACGCGCCCGAGCCGTACGAGATGCTGGCCACCGCGCTGCGGGACAGCGGCGAGGAGGAGTTCGCCCGTGAGGTGCTGCTGGCCAAGCAGCGGCGGCGGCGCGAGACGCTGCCGCTGGCCGGGAAGGCGTGGGGCTACCTCCAGGACTGGATGGTGGCCTACGGCTATCGGCCGGGCCGGGCGGCGGTGTGGATCGCCCTGTTGTGGGCGGTCGGCGCCCTGTTCTTCGCCCACCACCAGCCCGAGCCGATCAAGGCCGACGAGGGTCCGCAGTGGAGCGCCGCGCTGTACACCCTGGACGTGCTCTTACCGGTGATCGACCTCGGTCAGGCCAGCTACTGGACACCGAGCGGGGCGACCCAGTGGGTGACGGCCGTGCTGGTCCTCCTCGGCTGGGTGCTGGCCACCACGGTCGCGGCCGGCGCCTCCCGGCTGCTACGCCGCAACTGACCCGCACCGCGTGGGCCCACGCCTGGCGGGCCCACGCCTCGCCCCACCACCCCGCCCGGCCCCCGCTCCACTCCAACGGCACCGCCACCCCGCAGGCCCCCACCCCGCCGCTCCTCGCACGCGGCCGTCTCCGGCGACGCGCCCGGCCGGCCGCCGGGCGGGCCGGCCACTGGCCCGACCCCGCCGGCCCGCGCTCCGGGGTGGCCGCGCCCCGGCATCGGAACGTATCCACCAAAATCAGCCGATACGGGACTAGTTGAGCGGCGAGGCGATCTCAGGTGTCACGTCGCGATCCACGGAACGGGGGCGGGCATTAGGCTTACTCGTCGTGACTGCCGCCCGCCTGCCGCTCTTCCCGCTGAACACCGTGCTGTTTCCCGGGCTCGTGCTGCCGCTCAACATCTTCGAGCAGCGCTACCGGGCGCTGATGCGCGACCTCGCGGCGTTGCCGTCGGACGAGCCGCGCAACTTCGCCGTCGTCGCCATCCGCGACGGCCGGGAGGTCGCGCCCACCGCCCCCGGCCTGCCCGACCCGACCGCCGAGCCCGAGCTCGGCGCCGCCGCGGGCTTCGGCGAGGACCCGATGCGCGCCCTGCACGCCGTGGGCTGCATCGCCGACGCGGCCACCATCAGGGAACAGGAGGACGGCACCTACGAGGCGGTCGCCACCGGCACCACCCGCTTCCGGCTGCTGTCCGTGGACGCCTCGGGGCCCTACCTGACGGCCGAGGTCGAGACGTTGGAGGAGAGCGCGGGCGACGGCGCCGGAGCGCTGGCCTCCGGGGTCATCCGGGCCTTTCGTACCTACCAGAAGCGTCTGGCCGGAGCCCGCGAGCGCTCCGTCGCCACCTCCCAGGACCTGCCCGACGAGCCGTCGGTGCTCTCCTACCTGGTGGCCGCCGCGGCGGTGCTCGACGTACCAGCCAAGCAGCGGCTGCTCCAGGCGCCGGACACCGCCAGCCGGCTGGCGGAGGAGCTGAAACTGCTGCGCGCCGAGGCGGCGGTGATCGGTAAGCTCCCCTCGCTACCGATGGTCGACCTGACCCGGCGCCCCACCAGCCCCAACTGACCCGACCGTCCGCGCGGGCCCGTCCCGTCGCCTCCGTACGGCATCCGTAGACCCCGACCCGGCGGGAGAGCACCCTCGTGGGAAAGAAGTCGCAGCACGGCTCGAAGGCGGCGAAGGGGAAGAGGCAGTCGCCCGGCGGCACCCCGGCCACCGTGGCCCTGGCCGAGGCCGACGTGGCGTTCACACTGCACTCCTACACGCACGACCCGAACGACCCCGACTACACCTCCTACGGCCAGGAGGCGGCGACGGCCCTGGGCGTCGCGCCCGAGCAGGTCTTCAAGACGCTGGTCGCCGACGTGGACGGCGCGCTGACCGTCGCCGTCGTGCCCGTCTCGGGCTCGCTCGACCTCAAGGCGCTGGCCGCCGCCGTGGGCGGCAAGCGGGCCGCGATGGCCGACCCGGCCGCCGCCGAGCGGGCCACCGGATACGTGCGGGGCGGCATCTCGCCGCTGGGCCAGCGCCGGCGGCTGCCGACGGCCCTGGACGTCTCGGCCGCCGGGCACGCGACGGTGTGCGTCTCGGCCGGCCGGCGCGGCCTGGAAGTCGAGCTCTCCCCCACCGACCTCACGGCCCTCACCGGCGCGGTCCTCGCCCCCATCGCCCGCGCCTGACCCCTGGACGTCGGCGGGCGCCTTCGCTAGGACCACCAGTGCGGGCCGCCGCACGCGCGCCCCGCACCGGGGAGGTCGCATGTCCAAGCGCACCCGCAAACGCCGCTGGCGGCTTCGCAAGTCCAGAGCGAACCACGGCCGCCGCCCGTCCTGACCACCACCGCCGCACGCCACGGGCCAGCCCCGGGGCGTACACCACACCCGAACGCACCGGGGGCGGGACCGGCCCGCCGGCCCCGCCCCCGGCTGGCTTCCACGCGCGGTCCGCCCGTACCCGGTTCCCCCCCCGTACGCCGCCGACCGCGCGCCACGGCGCCCGTACGCCGCCGGGCGCGGCGCCTAGGCCGGCGGGCCCGCGTCGCGGGGTGTGGGGCCAGTGTCGCGGGGCGGGGCCGGTGCCTCGTGCGGCGGCTGCCGGTTGGAGGTCTCGCGCGGGGCCGCGTCGCCCGGCGCGGGCTCGGCCGGCCGGGTGTCGGCGGGGCGGGTGTCGGCGGGGTGGTGCGCAGCGGGGCGGAGGTCGTCGGGCTCGGGGTCGCGGGGACCGAACAGGCCGGTGAGCACGAGCTGGGTCACCATCGCCGCGATGGGCCAGGCCAGCAGCGCGCCCTTGGCCTTCAGCTCCAACGGCCCGTCGAAGGGCACCCGCTCGCCGGCCGCGCGGGCGCTGGCCACGATGTCCGTGTCGGGGCCCAGGAAGACCCCGAACCGCCAGCCCAGCCAGGAACCGAGCAGACCGCCGACGGCCAGCGCGAGCACCACCGGCACGCCGGCCGCCCGGCGGAAGCAGAAGACGACGACAGCCGTCACCAGCCCCGCGCCGAGGCCGATCAGCAGGAACGTACCGTCGGCGCCGATCGCCTCCTCGCTCTCGGAGCTCTTGGGGTAGACGGCGTTGCCGATGAGCACCATCTGCACACGCGGCGCCCACCACACCCACAACGCGCCGAGCAACGCTCCGACGGCCGTCAGGGCGCCCGTGATGACGGCGGCGTCCCGCAGCTCCGTGTGCAGGCCGTGCCGGGCGCTCCGGCCCCCGGCCTCCCGCGCGCCGTGCGGCTCGTGGGCGGGGGTCTCATGCTCCGGACGGGGCTGCGAGCCGGAGTGCGACGGGGGTGGGTCAGAGGGTGTCAACGGTGCGGTCACTCCGTCATCGTGCCAGGTGGGCGGGGGGTGTGTGGCGGCAGGCGGCACGTCGGGAGCGGGTCACCGCACCGCCGCCCTGCGATAGGCCCAGGTGGCCACGGCCAGCGAGACGACGCCCACCACGGCACACACCCCGAGGTCGAGCCCCACGGCCAGCCAGTCGGGGTGCGCGTCGAAGGTGCGGGCCAGTGCCTCCACACCGTACGTCGACGGCAGCAGGTCGCGGGCGTACGTCACCACGGCGGGCATCCGTTCGGCGGGCAGCACGCCGAGCAGCAGGGCCGCGGACATGCCGAGCTGTCCGCAGAGCGTGGCCAGTTCGGGGCGCGGCGCGAGCAGTCCCAGGGCCGCGCCGAGTCCGGCGAGCGCCGCGCCGGCCAGCGGGATCACCGCGAGCAACACCCACAGGTGCGTCAGCGGCAGCCCGAACAGGACGCTGCCGGCGACGGCCGTGACGATGGTGCCCGGCACGGTGAAGGAGGCGTACGCGCCGGCCGCGCCGAGCACCACGGCGGCCGGCGGGACCGGCAGCGTCGCGTAGTGGTCGAGGCCGCCGCTGGCGCGCAGCGCTCCGAAGTACTGGGCCAGCAGGTTGAGCGCGACGAACGCGACGACCAGCACGCTGGCCCCGGAGACCACGGCGCGCGCCTCGCTGCCGCCGTCGACGACCCCGCGCATCAGGATCATGATGCCGATCGACTGGAAGGTCGCCACGAACAGCAGCGGGATACGGGCCACCCGGGCCCGGGAGAGCTGGGCCCGGTAGACGGCGGCGAGCGCGGGCAGCAGCCGCGCCCGCGCCGCGAGCGGGGCCGGCTCGCTGACGGCGGCCCACTCCCGGGCGCCCTCGCCCGACTCGGCTGCGGCACGGGCGGGCACGGCCGCCGCGGACACGGCACTCACGTTGCGCTGCTCCTCTTTCGTACGAGCTGACCCGCCGCGACGCCATGCGCCGCGCCGCGGTCCCGATGGCCGCGGCGTCCCCCGCACCCCGTCACGCGACCTGCCTCCCGGCCCGCCACCCGGCCTCATATCCCCCACCGTTCCGCGTCCGGGTGCGTGCCGGTCGCCCACCGGCCGCGACCGCCGGGCCCACCAGCCTACGAGCCGCGTCCGCGACCCGGCCAACCGCCCGCGCCGCCGAAACGGTCCTCCGGCACCGCTGGTACGCGCCGCGCCAGCGGCCCACCGCTCTCGTCTCCGACCGGACAGCTGGCGGCGCGGCCTCCCGACGGCCGGCCCCCGACGTGCCCGGTCGGCTCGTCCCTGGTGTGTCGGGTGGGCCCGTCGGCGCGGCGTCGCGTCGGCGGCTCACGCCTTCACCAGTCCCTCGGGCCCCTCGGCGCGCCCGCCCAGGGCCAGGTACACGTCCTCCAGGCTGGGCGTGGCCAGGGTGAAGTCGTCCAGGGCCGCGAAGGCCGGCCCGCCGGTGACGGCGGCGATCACCGCGCGCGCCTCGTCGGGGGCCAGGCGCAGCGTCCAGCGCCGCCCGGTCGGGCGGGCGGCGTCCCGCAGCGCGGCCACCTCGGGCACGTCCAGCGGCGGCTGGTCGCGCCACACGAGATCGACCCGTACGTCTCCGGCGACCAGCGCCTTCAGGCCGGCGGGCGTGTCGCAGGCGATGACCCGGCCGTTGTCCATGACCGCCACCCGGTCCAGGACGGTCTCGGCCTCGATGACGTTGTGCGTGACCAGCAGCACGGTGGTGCCGCTGGCGGCTCGTCGGCGGTCGATGGCGGCCCAGACGGCGCGGCGCGCGACGGGGTCCATGCCGGTGGTCGGCTCGTCCAGGACCAGCACGGGGCGCTCGCCGACCAGGGCCGCGGCCACACACGCCAGCCGGCGCTGGCCGCCCGAGAGCTTCCTGATGGCCCGGCCCGCGATGGACGCCAGGCCGAGTTCGTCCAGGACCGCGTCCCGCTCGGTACGGGCCCGGCGCGCGTCCAGACCGCGCAGCCGGCCGGTCGTCTCGGCGGCGAGCGCGACGGTCAGGTCGTCCAGGGCGGTGGACTCCTGCCCCAGGTAGCCGACGAGGCGCGAGGCACGGTCGGGGTGGCGCACCAGGTCGTGGCCGAGGAGGTCGACGCTGCCCTCGTCGGGCCTGAGCAGCCCGGTGAGCTGGCGGACCAGGGTGGACTTGCCGGCGCCGTTGGGGCCGAGCAGTCCGAAGATCTCGCCGCGCCGCACGTCGAGGTCGATGCCGTCGCTGGCGCGGATGGCGGGCCCCTGCGGGGCGCCCCGGCGGGCACGGGCTGCGGGGTACGTCTTGACGAGGCCGCGGACCACGCACACCGCGCCGCCGCCCACCGCCCTGGTCCCGGAGTCGCGCTCCGGCCGCTTCGCGCCCGTCCTCACGAGCTACGAGGGTACGCGCCCCACCCTCGTCGCCCTGCTCCGGGGCGGCCCAGGCGCCCGGCGCCCCCGTCCGCGTGGTAGCCCGAATCAGCCTCGCGAGGTGGGTGCGGGCGCGGGCCGGGGGTGACGAAGGGCGCCATATGGGGTGCTACTCCGACACGGGGGCGTGGTCCGCCGCCATCCGGGTGTCGATTTCTCGCCAGAAACCCGCGCGGATGGCGTACCGGTCGTGCTCGTCGATCTGGTCGTCCTTGTGCGCGAGCAGGCCGAAGCGGGCCGCGTACCGCAGCAGTTCGCCGTCGATGCGGTGCGGAATGCGCGGGTACTCCGTGGAGAGCTGTCGCACGTGCGCGGGGTCCGAGAGGCGGCCGATCCAGCGGCGGGCGAAGACCTGGCCGACCTCGAAGGGGTCACCGCTGACGGTGGTGATGTCCTCCTCGCGGTCGGCCCAGCGCTGTTCGGCCGTGGTGAGCTGGGCCAGCATGGGGATGGAGGCGGTTTCGGGGGGCTCTCCGGTGGCGGGGGACGGGCCCCGTTCGACCCATCCCCGGTCGGATGACCAGCGCAGGGTCGCGGTGGCCACCGGGGCCGGGGCCGGGGGGCTGGTGGTCGCGGCGCCGGGCCGCCCCAGGCCCGCCAGGTCCTTGGGGGTGGGGACGGCCCTGGTGGCGCCGCTCGCGCCGGCCCCGTCGGCCGAGGCCGCCGCGGGCTGCTCCGGGCCCTCCCGGCGCGACCCCGCCCCGTCGGCGCCGGGCAGGGGGCGGGCGGTGCCGTTGTGCGGGGCCGGGCGGCTGGGCTGGGTGCCGGCGGCAGCCGCCGCGGCGGCTGCGGTCTCGGGCAGCGGCGCGGAGAGGATGGCGGCGATCTCGGGGCGGGGCACGGAGCTGGGCGCACACGGGCCGGGCAACTCCTTGGCGCGCACCGCCTGGGTGATCCAGGTGCGGTCCAGGACGCGCCGCTCGTCGGCCTCGGCCACCAGGTCCTCGGACTGGTTGTAGTCGCCGTCGGCGGCCTGGACCGCCCACAGGTGGACGGCGACGCCGTGCTCCTTGGCGGACATCAGACCGGGGAGCAGATCGCCGTCACCGGTGACGAGAACGATGTCAGAGCATGCCCTGTTTCGAGCGAGTTCGGTCAGTTCCGCGTGCATGGCCGCGTCCACGCCCTTCTGCGCCCACCGCCCGTCGCTGCGGGTCAGCGCGCCGAGTCGGACGGTCACCCGGGGCATCACGCGCAACCTGCGGTGTTCGGGCTGAGGTACCCGGTCGGGGGCGCCGTCGAACCAGTAGATACGCAACAGCGACTGGTCCGTGTCGGCCTCGGCGCGGTCGCGCAGCCCCTTGATCAGGGCGGCGTGGTCAACGGTGATACGGGAGCGGGCGGGCTCGCCCGCGAGCAGGCTCGCGGCGGCGCCCAGCAGATACCCGGCGTCCACCAGGACGACGCAGCGGTCCACGTGTCACCCTCTTTCCTCACGGTCCATGCGCGGCAGTCCCGACGTGGCTCCGCCCCGGCATTTTGCTTCGGCTTTCCATGGAGTCTGCCCGACCCCACGAGGGTTATCAGCCCGAACTCGATCATCGGCGTGGCGGATACGGAACGCCCCAGCCCATCCCGCCCTTTACGCGGGGTAATTGCCCGACATGCAGCCTCTCGATAGTCGTGCCAGGGTGTTTTCCGGGGGAAACCCTCGCACGGGAGGCATGACGATGGGCAAGCACAAGCGCGACCGGAATCAGCGACAGAAGGGCAGCGACGCGGAACGCGGACAGCAGGAGGCACAGAAGTCCGCGCTCCAGGCCCAGTCCCCGCACCAGAGCCAGGCCCAGGGCAGCCCGACGGACGTGGCCCGTAAGCACCAGCGCCGCTTCGGGCACAACTGACCCTCCGCCGCGCGGGCGCCGCCCGTGCCACACCGGCCCGGCCCGGCGGATGTCGGGACGATGTCGGGCGGCGACGCCACCGGCACCACCTCGCGCGAGGAATCCGACGCGCGCGAACACGCCGGAACGTCCCGAACACCCGGCCGAAGCGGTAACCACAGCAAACGCACGAAGGCGCAGAGAACACAGCAGCCGCGATAAGCACAAGAAACTCAAAAGAACACCGAAGAAGCGGAATTCACGGAAGAGAAGCATCGAAAGCATGAAAGGGGCGCGTCCCGATCGGGACGCGCCCCTTTTACCCTCTCCAGCCTCTCCCCGCTCCCCCGGTGCGCCGTTCCCGCGGGTCCGACTCCGTGGTCAGGCGCCCAGGCAGGACGGGCCGAGCAGCACCTTGAGGTCGCCGAAGAGGGCTGGGTCGGCCGTGACGCGGTGCCGGTCCAGGCGCAGCACGGTGGTCTTGCGGGCGCCCTGGAGCTTGATCCGCACCTCGGTGGCCCCACGGTGGTGGGTGAGTACCTCGCCGAGCTTCTCCACCAGCGGCGGGGTGACCTTGACGGTGGGGATGGTGATGGTGACCGGCGCGTCCAGCGACGCCTCGGACAGGTCGGGCACCATCAGCTCCATGGCGACCAGCCGGGGCACGTCCTCGCGCTTGTCGAGGCGGCCCTTGACGAAGACCACCGTGTCCTCGACCAGTTGGGTGGAGACGAGCTGGTAGGTGGCGGGGAAGAACATGCAGTCGATGGAGCCCGCCAGGTCCTCGACCGTCGCGATGGCCCAGGCGTTGCCCTGCTTGGTCATCTTGCGCTGGAGGCCGGAGATGATGCCGCCGATGGTGACGATCGCGCCGTCCGCGTGCTCACCACCGGTGAGCTGCGCGATCGCCGCGTCCGCCTTGTCGTTCAGCACGTGCTCGATACCGAACAGCGGGTGGTCGGAGACGTAGAGGCCGAGCATCTCCCGCTCCTGGGCGAGCAGGTACGCCTTGTCCCACTCGATGTCGGAGAACTCGACGTCGAGCCCGAAGCCCGGGGTGTCGTCGGCGCTCTCCTCCCCCATGCCGCCGAAGAGGTCGAACTGTCCCTCGGCCTCCTTGCGCTTGACCGCTACCACGTTGTCGATCATGGTCTCGTAGTGCGCGGTCAGACCCTTGCGGGTGTGCCCCATCTCGTCGAAGGCGCCGGCCTTGATCAGCGACTCGGTGGTGCGCTTGTTGCAGCAGACCGCCTCGACCTTGTCGAGGTAGTCGGGGAAGGAGGCGAACTTCCCCTTCGCCTTGCGGCTGCGGATGATCGAGTCGACCACGTTCTGGCCGACGTTGCGCACGGCGGTCAGGCCGAAGAGGATCACGTCGTCGCCCTGGGCGGCGAAGTTGGCCTCCGACTCGTTGACGTTGGGCGGCAGCACCCTGATGCCCATGCGCCGGCACTCGTTCAGGTAGATCGCCGACTTGTCCTTGTCGTCGCGCACCGAGGTGAGCAGCGCGGACATGTACTCGGCCGGGTAGTTGGCCTTGAGGTAGGCGGTCCAGTAGGTGACCAGGCCGTACGCGGAGGAGTGCGCCTTGTTGAAGGCGTAGCCGGCGAAGGGGACCAGGACGTCCCACACCGCCTGGATGGCCTCGTCGGAGTAGTCGCGCTCGCGCATGCCCTTCTGGAAGGGGATGAACTCCTTGTCGAGGACCTCCTGCTTCTTCTTGCCCATGGCCCGGCGCAGCAGGTCGGCCTGGCCCAGCGAGTAGCCGGCGAGCACCTGGGCGGCCTTCTGCACCTGCTCCTGGTACACGATGAGGCCGTAGGTGATGCCGAGGACCTCCTTGAGGGGCTCCTCCAGCTCCGGGTGGATCGGCGTGATCTCCTGCTGGCCGTTCTTGCGCAGGGCGTAGTTGGTGTGCGAGTTCATGCCCATCGGGCCCGGCCGGTACAGGGCCGAGACGGCGGAGATGTCCTCGAAGTTGTCGGGCTTCATCAGCCGCAGCAGGGAGCGCATGGGCCCGCCGTCGAACTGGAAGACGCCGAGCGTGTCGCCACGGCACAGCAGGTCGTAGGTCTTGGGGTCGTCCAGCGGCAGCGAGAGCAGCTCGATGTCGATGCCCTTGTTGCGCTTGATGAGCTTGACGGCGTCATCCATGATCGTCAGGTTGCGCAGACCCAGGAAGTCCATCTTGAGCAGACCGAGGTCTTCGCAGGTGGGGTAGTCCCACTGGGTGATCGTCACGCCGTCGGAGTGCCGCACCCACACCGGTACGTGGTCGGTGATGGTCTCGCTGGACATGATCACGCCGGCGGCGTGCACACCCATCTGCCGCACCAGGCCCTCGACGCCCCTGGCGGTGTCGATGACCTTCTTCACGTCCGGCTCGTTCTCGTACATCGCCCGCACCTCGCCCGCCTCGCTGTAGCGCGGGTGCTGGGGGTTGGTGATGCCGTCGAGGTTGATGCCCTTGCCGAGCACGTCGGCGGGCATGGCCTTGGTGATGCGGTCACCCATCGCGTACGGGTAGCCGAGCACGCGGGAGGAGTCCTTGATCGCGTTCTTCGCCTTGATCGTGCCGTACGTGCCGATCATGGCGACCTTGTCGGCCCCGTACTTCTCCGTCACGTACCGGATGACCTCCGAGCGCCGACGCTCGTCGAAGTCGATGTCGACATCGGGCATGGACACGCGCTCGGGGTTGAGGAACCGCTCGAAGATCAGCCCGTGCTCGACCGGGTCGAGGTCGGTGATGCCCAGGGCGTACGAGACGATCGAGCCGGCCGCCGAGCCCCGGCCGGGGCCCACCGCGATGCCGTTGTTCTTCGCCCACATGATGAAGTCGGCGACCACGAGGAAGTAGCCGGGGAACCCCATCTGGATGATGATGTCCATCTCGTACTCGACGAGCTTCTGGCGGTCCTCCGGAATACCTCCGGGGAAGCGGCGCGCCATGCCGCGCCGCACCTCCTCCTGGAACCAGGTGACCTCGGTGTACCCCTCGGGAACGTCGAACCGGGGCATCAGGTCGCGCTTCTCGAACCAGCCCGTGGTGTCGATCTGCTCGGCCACCAGCAGGGTGTTGGCACACCCCTGCTGCCAGGCGTCCGAGGAGTCCACCGCGTACATCTCGTCCGTGGACTTGACGTAGTAACCCGTGCCGTCGAAGCGGAAGCGGTCCGGGTCGGAGATGTTCTTGCCGGTCTGGATGCACAGCAGCGCGTCGTGCGCGGACGCCTCGTGCGCGTAGGTGTAGTGCGAGTCGTTGGTGACCAGCGGGGGGATGCCGAGCTTCTTGCCGATCTCCAGCAGGCCGTCACGGACCCGCTTCTCGATGTCCAGGCCGTGGTCCATCAGCTCCAGGAAGTACCGGCCCTTGCCGAAGATCTCCTGGTACTCCGCCGCCGCCTTCAGCGCCTCGTCGAAGTGGCCGAGCCGCAGCCGGGTCTGCACCTCGCCCGAGGGGCAGCCGGTCGAGGCGATCAGCCCCTCCGCGTGCTGGGCGATCACTTCCTTGTCCATCCGGGGCCACTTCGTCAGCCACCCCTCCGCGTACGCGTCCGAGGACAGCCGGAAGAGGTTGTGCAGTCCGGTCTTGCTGGCCGCCCAGATCGTCTTGTGCGTGTAGCCACCCGAACCCGAGACGTCGTCGCGCTTCTGGTGTGGCTGACCCCACTGGATACGCCGCTTGTTACGCCGCGACTCGGGCGCGACGTACGCCTCGATCCCGATGATGGGCGTGATGCCCGCCTTGGTCGCCTGCTGGTAGAAGTCGTAGGCGCCGTGCAGGTTCCCGTGGTCGGTCATCGCGATGTGCGACATGCCCATCTTCGAGCACGCGTCGAACATGTCCTTCAACCGCGCCGCACCGTCGAGCAGCGAGTACTGGGTGTGCACGTGCAGATGCGTGAAGGGCGGCTTGGCCACGATGGAAGACCTCCGGCGGAACAGTGGGTGACGGATGCCCTCCCCTCCTCCCCGAGGGGTGAGCCAGGAGGGAAAGATGGCTCCGAAGTCTACTTCGGAGCACTGACAGCGACGGGGCACTCGTGGCCGGCCCCGCGCGTTGGACCGGCGGAACAGCAGTTCCCCGCGACGCATCCCAGGAGGACCCAGCGATGGCGACCGAGCACGGCCGGGCCGCACAGCGCGGCGAGCAGATCCTCGCCGTCTTCGACACCGCCTTCGGCGAGCTGCTCGCCGCCGACCCAGCGGCCTTCCGGGTCAAGTTCCGGAAGATGGCCGCCTCCGCGTTCGCCTTCTACCGGGGCACGGCCTCCCTCTTCTACGGCGACCTGGAGGCCGAGCGCGACGCGGGGCCCTACCTGGACGAGCGCACCAGCCGGGTGTGGATCCACGGCGACCTGCACGCCGAGAACTTCGGCACCTACATGGACGCCAACGGCCGCCTGGTCTTCAACGTCAACGACTTCGACGAGGCGTACGTCGGCCCCTTCACCTGGGACCTCAAGCGCCTGGCCGCCTCGCTCGCGCTGATCGGCTACACCAAGGCGCTCAGCGACGAGGCGATCAGCTCCCTGGTGCGGACGTACGCGGGCGCCTACCGGGAGCGGATCGCGGCCCTGGCCTCCGGCGCCAAGGACGAGGAGGTGCCGCCCTTCACGCTGGACACCGCGGACGGGCCGCTGCTGGACGCGCTGCGCGCGGCCCGCTCGCTGACCCGGTTCGGGCTGCTCGAGTCGATGACCGAGATCCGCGACTTCGAGCGCCGCTTCGCCGACGGCGGCGGCTCCATCGAGCTGGACGCCGCCACCCGGTACAAGGTGCTGGCGGCCTTCGACGGGTACCTGGAGACGCTGCCGGACTCCAGCCTGGACCGGCCCGACTCCTACCGCGTCAAGGACGTCGTGGGCCGGCGCGGGATCGGCATCGGCAGCGCGGGCCTGCCCTCGTACAACATCCTGCTGGAGGGCAACAGCGACGCCCTGGAGAACGACGTCGTGATCTACATGAAGCAGGCGCAGACCCCGGCCGTCTCCGCGCACATCACCGACGCGCGGGTACGCGACTACTTCCAGCACGAGGGGCACCGCACGGTCATCTCCCAGCGCGCGCTCCAGGCACACGCCGACCCGTGGCTGGGCTGGACCGAGCTGAACGGCGCCGGACAGCTCGTCGCCGAGGTCTCGCCGTACGCCGTCGACCTGGACTGGTCCGACATCGACGACCTGGACGAGATCACCCAGGTCGTCGCCGACCTGGGCCGGGCCACCGCGACCATGCACGCGGCGGCCGACGACGAGAGCGGCCACTCGCTGGTGCCGTTCTCCACCGAGCGCGCCATAGACGCGGCCATCGCCGCCGACGAGGCCGGCTTCGCCGAGCTGCTGGTCGACTTCGCCCACTCCTACGGCGCCCGCGCGCGGGCCGACCACCAGATCTTCGTGGACCTCTTCCGCAACGGGGCCATCCCCGGCCTGTGACGGGCCCGCCCCCGGCGGGTGCGGCGCGCGTGACCGGCCGGCGGCCGCGCCGAGGCGCGGCCGGTAACCGCTCCCGAACTCCCGTCCGGCCCGGCTAGGGTGACTCGCCATGCAGCCAGGTCCGCAGCCCGAGGGAGAGCAGGGCCCCCAGGGCCCGCCCTCCAGTCCGCCGCCTCCCGCCCCGCACCCGGCGCCGCCGGAGGCCCAGCCCCAGCAGCCGAGCACGCCCGCCGCGTCTCAGCAGCCCGCCGCACCGGAGCAGCCCGCCGCGCCCGAGCAGCCCGGCGCACCCGACCCCCAGCGGCCCGGCGCACCCGCGCAGCCCCCGCCGCCGGCGGCCTATCCGGCCCCGCCCGGCCCGTACGCGCCGGCGTCGGCGCCCGGCCCGGCGTCCGCCGGCCCGCCGCCCGGCTCGCCGCCGGGGCCCGGTGGCGCGTGGGGTCCGCCCGGGGCGCCGCCGGTGGCCGATGCCGCGAAGCGGCGCACGACGCTGGTCATCACGGCCACGGTGGTCGCGGTCGCGCTGGCGATCACCGGGGTGCTCGTGCTCGGCGGCGGGAGCGACGACGGCGACCAGGGCGACAGCGCCGCCCGCGAACGCCAACGGGACGCCGCCGAGTGGCAGCTCATCGGGGGCGGCGGCGGGCAGAGCTCCGAGAACCCCGAGGCCACCGGGACCGTCGGCGGCGGCTCGCGGGAGGAGAGCGGGAGCGGCACGGGCACCGGCGGCGGCGCGAGCACCGGCGGTACCCAGCCGCCGAAGGGCGAGCTGGTCAAGCCCGCGCACAGCAGTGGCACCGACGGCACCACGGTCGTCATCGGCCAGCCGGCTGCCACGGCGACCCTGGAGCTCTACGAGGACCTGCGCTGCCCGCCGTGCGCGCAGTTCGAACAGAACGTGGGCGCCACGATCATCAAGGACATCAAGGACGGCAAGTACAAGGCGCGGTTCACGCTGGCCACCTTCCTCGACAACACCATGGGTGGCTCCGGCTCGCGCAACGCCCTCAGCGCCCTGGGCGCGGCCCTAGACGTGAGCCCCGAGGCGTTCCTGGACTACAAGAAGGCCCTGTACGCCCAGGGCAACCACCCCACCGAGGGCGCGGACACCTTCTCCTCGGACACCTATCTGCTCAAGATCGCCGAGCAGGTTCCCGCGCTCGCCGCGAACTCCGCGTTCCAGGGCCACGTGCGCACCGGCACCTTCGACGTGTGGGCGTACCGGATGTCCAGGTCCTTCGACACGAGCGGGGTGGCGTCCACGCCGACGGTCAAGCTCGACGGCCAGCTCCTGTCCGGCGGCGGCGGTGTGGGCCCGCCGACCACCGTCGCGGACTTCACCAGGGCCGTCGACGCGCGGCTCTAGCCTTCGGGCCGGGCGGTCCTGGTCGCGGACGGCCGCGCCGCCCCGACCGCCACGCGTACGGCACGTGGTGGCGGCCGGGGCGGACGCCGCACGTACGTGACATGAGTCACATGTGGGCGGCTGAGCGGGGCGAGTGCGGGCATCCGCGCGGAGATGCCGAATCTTGACACGCCACTTATCCGCGGCCGTGGCACACTCTCGGGCGATGGACATATCGGCGGTACGACTGCGAGCGGTACGCGCGGCGCTGTTCACAGCGCTGTGCGTGACGCTGTCCGCGGCATCCCACGTGCTGCTCTCGCGCGCCCCGCTGCCCCTGACGACCGTCCTGCTGCTGAGCGTCGCCGTCTTCGGCATCGCGTACGCGCTGGCGGGTCGCGAGCGCGGTTACGGCTCGATCGCCGCTCTGCTCGTCCCCCTCGAACTGGCCGCCGACACCGTTTTCACCGTCGGCCAACACGCCTGTTACGGGCCGGCGGGCGGCCCGGTGGCCGGTTCGCTGCGCACGATGGGCGTCGACCTGCTGTGCCGGGGCGGCGACGTCGGTTCCCCGCTGGCCCAGATGACCGGCGACAGCGGCAGCGCCGCCGTCACCGTCTCCACCGGCACCGACTCGGCCGCCCCCTGGCTGCTGCTCGCCGCGCACGTGGCGATCGGCCTGGTCGCCGCCGCGTGGCTGCGCCGGGGCGAGGCCGCGCTGGTGCAGCTGGTGCGGGCGCTGGCCTCCTTCGCCTTCCGCCCGCTCCTGGTGGCCTTCGTCACCGAGGCGGACCTGCCGCCCCGCTCGCCGGGCCGCCCCGCGCGCCGCGCCCTGGCCGCGCCGGGCCTGCCACTCCTGCTGCACTCCGTCGTCCGACGCGGGCCCCCGGCCGCCCTCACCGCGGCTTGAGCACAGCGCCCCGACGCGCCCCCCGGTAGCCGGCGGCCCGCCGCCTCCACGCGGCGGCCCGGCGATCCCGCGCGTCACGGGCGCACCCCTGGCCACCGGCGCGCCCGCGCCGGCGCCCGTGGTGCTCACCGGCCGCCCGCGCCCGCCCCCTGATCTACGACGACGGAGAAGACACAGCCATGAGCAAGCGAAACAACCAGCAGAACAAGGCAGCGGCCCGCGAGCGGCTGCGCGCCGAGCGGGAGAAGCAGGCGAAGAAGGAGAAGGTGCGTCGGCAGCTCGTCGTCAGCGGCTCCATCGTCGCCGTCCTCGCCGTGGCCGGCGGCATCGGCGTGGCCATCGCCAACATGAACGAGGGCGCCGAGACCAAGGTCAGCAACAAGGAGTGGAAGAACGAGGCGAAGAAGAGGACGTTCGCCAAGCCGGCCAACTCCGGCGGCGACAAGGGCACCGAGGTCGTCATAGGCAAGAAGGAAGCCAAGAACACCCTCACCGTCTACGAGGACATGCGGTGCCCGGTCTGCTCCAGCTTCGAGCAGGCGACCGGCGAGACCGTCCTGAAGGACATCAAGGACGGCAAGTACAAGGCGCAGTTCACGATGGGCACCTTCCTGGACGAGCAGCCGCAGATCAGCGGCTCGGGCTCGAAGAACGCGCTGAGCGCGCTGGGCGCCGCCCTGAACGTGAGCCCGGACGCCTTCCTGGAGTACAAGAAGGTCCTCTTCGCCGCGGAGAACCACCCCGACGAGCGCGAGGACGAGTTCTCCGACGACAAGCGGCTGGTCGAGCTCGCGCAGAAGGTCGACGCGCTCAAGGGCAACAAGGAGTTCGAGAAGGCCGTCAACAACGGGGTCTACGACAAGTGGGCACTGGAGATGTCGAAGTCCTTCGACAAGGCCAAGGACCAGGGCATCACCGGCACCCCGGCCTTCCAGCTCAACGGCAAGAAGCTCACGGTGGGCGGCGACAACCCGCCGATGTCGCCGGAGCAGTTCACCGCGGTGGTCGACGCGAACCTGAAGAAGTAGTCAGCGCACGGGCGACCTGACGACGGCGGGCGGGCGAACTCTCGGGGTTCACCCGTCCGCCGCTCTTACCTCGGCGGCTACTGACCAGTATGGTCAACCGCCGTGACCTCCCAAAACACCTCTTCCGACATATCCCCCGCAGCACGCGCACCCCGCGCATCCCATGTGTCGCGCCGCACCGCCGTGGCGGCCACCGCGGCCCTGCTCCCGCTGACCGGTCTGCCCTCGGCGCACGCCGCCGACGCCGGCCCCGCCTTCCTGCACGGCGTCGCCTCCGGCGACCCGCTGCCCGACGGCGTACTGCTGTGGACCCGGGTGACGCCGAGCCCGGACGCCGTGCCCGGCTCCGGCCGTGGGGCGGCGCTCGACGTCGCGTGGGAGGTCTCCGAGTCCAAGGACTTCACCACCGTCATCGCGCGCGGCACCGTCCGGGCCACCGCCGCCAGCGACCACACCGTCAAGGCCGACGTGCGCGGGCTGCGGCCGGCCACCGCGTACTACTACCGCTTCGCGGCCGGCGACGCGCGCTCGCCGGTCGGACGCACCCTGACCGCCCCGGCCCCGGACGCCTCGGACGGCAACGTGCGCTTCGGCGTGGTCTCCTGCGCCAACTGGGAGGCCGGCTACTTCTCCGCGTACCGGCACCTGGCCGCGCGCCGCGACCTGGACGCCGTGCTCCACCTGGGCGACTACCTCTACGAGTACGGCACGGGCACCTACCCGGCGGCCAAGTACGTCGTGCGCCAGCACGAGCCACGCCACGAGATCCTCACCCTCGCCGACTACCGCACCCGGCACGGGCACTACCGCACCGACGCCGACCTGCGGGCGGTGCACGCGGCGCACCCGGTCATCGCGATCTGGGACGACCACGAGTTCGCCAACGACGCCTGGTCGGGCGGCGCGGAGAACCACACGCCACAGGCCGAGGGCGAGTGGACGCGGCGGGTGGCGGCGGCCAAGCAGGCGTACTTCGAGTGGATGCCGGTCCGACCGAGCATCGAGGGCACCACCTACCGACGGCTGCGCTTCGGCTCGCTGGCCGACCTGCACCTGCTCGACCTGCGCTCGTTCCGCTCCGAGCAGGCCAAGACCGGCAGCGGCTCGGTGGACGACCCCGAGCGCACGATCACCGGCCGGGCCCAGCTCGACTGGCTCAAGTCCGGGCTCGCGGCCTCGAACGCGCGGTGGAAGCTGGTCGGCACCTCGGTGATGATCTCCCCGTTCGCCTTCGGCTCGCTGCCGGCGCACATCCTGCGCCCGCTGGTCGAACTCCTCGGTCTGCCCAAGGAGGGCATCGCGCCCAGCGTCGACCAGTGGGACGGCTACACCGACGACCGGCGCGAGCTCCTGGCCCACCTGCGCGAGCGCGGCATCGACAACACGGTCTTCCTGACCGGCGACATCCACATGGCCTGGGCCAACGACGTGCCGACGAAGGCGGCGACGTACCCGCTGTCGCCCTCGGCCGCGACCGAGTTCGTGGTCACCTCGGTGACCTCGGACAACATCGACGACCTGCTGCACGTGGCGCCGCACACCCTGTCGCTGGCCGCCGTCGCCGCGATCAAGGCCGCCAACCGGCACGTGAAGTGGCTGGACATGGACTCGCACGGGTACGGCGTGCTCGACGTGACGGACGAGCGCACGCAGATGGACTACTACACCGTCTCCGACCGCAGGGACCCGAACGCCACCACCTCGTGGGCCCGTTCGTACCGCACCCGATCGGGCACCCAGCGCGTGGAGCGGGCCAGCGAGCCGGTGCGCTGACCCCGCCCCGCGAGCCCCCGGCGCCGCACCCGAGCGTGGCCCTCGCCACCGGGTGCGGCGCCGGCGTCCACGCGGTCAGCGCCCGGCCCCCGCACCCGGCGCCCGCCGGCGCCCCTCACGTCAGCTCGTCCACGAAGGACAGCGCGACCTTCCAGGTGTTCTCGGCGGCCTCCGCGTCGTAGTCGGCCAGCTCCGGGTCGGTGTAGAGGTGGCCCGCGCCCGGGTAGCGGTAGACCTCCACGTCCGCGCCGGCCCGCCCCATGCGCAGGTACCAGGCGTTCAGCCAGTCGTGCGGCTCGAACGGGTCGGGATCGGCGACATGCAGCTGGACCGGCAGCCCGTCGGTGGCCGCGTCCTCGGCGATGTCGGACGTGCCGTGCAGCAGGAGCAGGCCGCGCGCCCTGGTGTCACCGAGGGCCAGGGTCTGTGCGATCGAGCCGCCCAGCGAGAACCCCGCGTAGACCAGGCCCCGGTCGGAGAGCGGGGCCACCGCGCGCACGGCCCGCACCAGCAGCTCGTCCTTGCCGATCTCCTCCTTGATCGCCATGCCGTCCTCGACGGTCTCGGAGGTTCGTCCCTCGTACAGGTCGGGCACAAGCACCTGGTGCCCGGCGGCGCGCAGCCGCTCGGCGGCCTCGTGCACGGCGGGCCGCAGCCCGTACGCGGAGTGGAACAGCACAATCGTCGATGACCGGGCCACGGCAGTCACATCCCTATCGCTCTTTCGTTCTCACCCCATCGTGCCAGTTACGGTGGCGGGCGGTGATCCCGGAAGACGACCCGAAGAGGAGCTGAGGAGTTCATGGAGGACGTGCTGCGACCGCTGATCGTGATCGGCGGTTCGGTCGCACTCACCGTCATCATCGGCTGGCTGGTCGACCGGCTGTTGAGCAGGACCGACCAGCGTCACCCCGAGACGCCGCTGTGGGGGCTGCTCCGCCGCTGTCGCTTCCCGTTCCAGGTGGCGCTCGGTACGAGCCTGATCCACGGCTCGTACCGGGAGACGCACCTGCTCAGCGACGAGGACCACTGGGACGCGGTGGGCCTGGTGCTCACCCTGGTGGTCATCGTGATGCTGGCCTGGCTGGCGGTGCGGATCTCCGCCGCGATCATCGAGGCCAGCTACGCGCGGTACGCCCTGGGGCGGCGTGACCCCGCGCGCGCCCGGCGGGTGCGCACCCAGCTCACGCTGATCCAGCGGGTGGTCACGGCCGTGGTGGGGGTGGTGGCCGCCGCGGTGATGCTGCTCCAGTTCCCCGCGATGCGCGCGTTCGGCACCTCGATGCTGGCGTCGGCCGGTGTGCTCGGCATCGTCGCCGGTATCGCGGCCCAGTCCACCCTGGGCAACCTCTTCGCCGGGCTCCAGATCGCCTTCGGCGACACCGTGCGCATCGGGGACACGGTGGTCGTCGAGGGCGAGTGGGGCACGGTCCACGAGATCACGCTGACCTACCTGGTCGTCCGCACCTGGGACGAGCGCATGATCACGATGCCGGTGTCCTACTTCACCAGCAAGCCCTTCGAGAACTGGTCGCGCGGCGGCGCGCAGATGACCGGCACCGTCTTCTTCCAGCTCGACCACGCGGCGCCGATAGCGCAGCTCCGCGAGCGGCTGCGGGAGATCCTCGACGACTGCGCGGCGTGGGACGGCCGGGCCTGGAACCTGCTGGTCACCGACACCACGCCGAGCACGATCCAGGTGCGGGCGCTGGCCACCGCGCGCAACGCGGACGACCTGTGGACGCTGCGCTGCGAGATCCGCGAGAAGCTGCTGGTGTGGCTGCGCGACGAGCACCCGTACGCGCTGCCGCGCATCCTCACCGCCCCCGCGCCCGGCCACGAGACGGGCCACCTGCCGGCGCAGGGCCCGGCCCCCACGCCCCGCGACGCCACGCCCACGGGCCGCCCCACCTCCTAGCGCCCGTCGCCGCCCGGCCGCCGGCCCCGTGCGACGCCTGGCCCCGCCTCGCGTCAGGTCTGGTCGGGCGGCGGCCCGCCACGCAGGCTACGCATGTCGAGCTGGTGCAGCACCCGGTCGGCGATCTCCGGATCGGCGCCCGGCTCGCCGCGCGCGGCCAGCACCGCGTGCCGGGCGGCCGACAGCAGCTCGTTGTTGATCCGCTGGAGCCGCCGAAGGCGCGCCACCCGCTTCTCGTGGCCCTCGCGCCGGTCGGCCTCCAGGATGTCGGGGTAGATCCGCACGCCGAGGTCGTAGGCGCGACGGGCGACCTGCTCCAGCAGTTCGTCGGGGAGGTCCTCCTCCTGCTGGATCTCCTTGAGCCGGCGCCGGGTCGCGGCCAGCACCCGCTCGGCCAGCTCGCGCTCGAACGCCTCCTCGGCCTTGGCGTCCGGGCTCACCCGCAGCCGGCGCACCAGCCAGGGCAGGCTCAGGCCCTGCAGGACCAGGGTCGCCAGGACCACCGAGAAGGCGATGAAGAGAATCTCGTCACGGGCCGGGAAGGCGTCCCCGCCGTCCACGGTGAACGGGATGGCCAGCGCCAGCGCGACCGAGGCCACCCCGCGCATGCCCGCCCACCACATGATGACCGTCTCCCGCCAGCTCATCGGGATGTCCTCGTCGTAGTCCCGGCGCTGGTGCAGCCGCCTGGCCAGCCAGGCCGCGGGCAGCAGCCACAGCAGCCGGACGCCCACCACGACGCCGACGACGGCGGCACCGGTGGCCAGCAGCTCGCCCCAGCGCCCGGAGACGGTGCTCAGCACGTTGTGCAGCTCCAGGCCGATCAGCCCGAACGCCACGCCGGTCACCAGGGTGTCCACCACCTCCCAGAAGGTGCGCCCGGCCAGCCGCCCCAGCACGTCGTCGGCGTCCATCGCGTGCTCGGTCAGGAACAGGGCGGTGGTGAGCACGGCGAGCACGCCCGAGCCGTGGAACTCCTCGGCGAGCACGTACGCCGCGAAGGGCACCAGCAGCGTGAGCCCGATCTGGAGCGTCGGGTCCTCCAGCCGCCCCATCAGCCGGGCCGTCGCCCAGCCCAGACCCAACCCGACGGCGACGGCCACCACGGCGGACAGGGCCAGCGTCCCGGCGGCGGCCGGCACCGAGAAGCTGCCGCTGACGGCGGCGGTCAGCGCCACGTGGTAGAGCACGATGGCGGTGACGTCGTTGAACAGCCCCTCGCCCTCCAGGATGGAGACCATGCGGCGCGGCAGGCCCAGCCGCCCGGCCACGGCGGTGGCCGCGACCGGGTCCGGCGGGGCGACCAGCGCGCCCAGCACCACGGCGCCGGCCAGCGGCAGTCCGGGCACGATGGCGTGCGCGAGGGCGGCCACGGCGGCGGTGGTGACGAAGACCAGCGCGACGGCGAGCAGGAAGATGGCCCGCTTGTTGGCCGCGAACTGCCGCCACGAGGTCCGCTGCACGGCCGCGTACAGCAGCGGCGGCAGCACCAGCGGCAGGATCAGCTCGGGATCGACGTCGACGTTGGGCACCCACGGCACCAGCGCCAGGCCCACCCCGATGAGCGTCATCAGCACCGGCGGCGGCAGGCCGATCCGCTCCCCGATGGGGACCATCACCACGGCCCCGAGCAACAACAGGAGCAGCAGGGCTAACTGGTCCACGGGCCGCGCCTCCCCGACGACGATCAGACGATCACGGCCTCCAGCCTGCCACCGTGGTCCGTCATACGCCCTGCCCAGCCCCGCGCACGAGGGAGACGCGGGGCCAACGTGGGCACCCCGTCCGTCGTCGGCCGCGCGGGCCGACCGACGTCGGGGCCGCTCAGGCGCTCTCGGCCCGCACCCGGTCCAGGGCCTGCTGGAGGTCGTCGGGGTAGGTGCTCGCGAACTCCACCCACCGCCCGTCGGAGGGGTGCTCGAAGCCCAGCCGCACGGCGTGCAGCCACTGCCGCGTCAGCCCGAGCCGCTTGGCCAGCGTCGGATCGGCGCCGTAGGTCAGGTCCCCGACGCACGGGTGCCGGTGGGCGGCCATGTGCACGCGGATCTGGTGCGTACGCCCCGTCTCCAGCTTGATGTCCAGCAGGCTCGCGGCCCGGAACGCCTCGATGAGGTCGTAGTGGGTGACGCTGGGCTTGCCCTCGGCGATGACGGCCCACTTGTAGTCGGCGCTGGGGTGCCGACCGATCGGCGCGTCGATCGTGCCGCTCATCGGGTCCGGGTGACCCTGCACCAGCGCGTGGTAGCGCTTGTCCACCGTGCGCTCCCGGAACTGCTGCTTGAGCAGCGTGTAGGCGCGCTCGGACTTGGCCACGACCATCAGCCCCGAGGTGCCGACGTCGAGCCGGTGCACGATGCCCTGGCGCTCGGCGGCGCCGGAGGTGGCGATGCGGTAGCCGGCGGCGGCGAGGCCGCCGATGACGGTGGTCCCGCTCCAGCCGGGGCTGGGGTGCGCGGCGACACCGACCGGCTTGACCACGACGACGATGTCCTCGTCGTCGTAGGCGATCTCCATGCCCTCCACGGGCTCGGCCACGACCCGCACCGGCGGCGCGGCCCGCGGCATCTCGACCTCCAGCCAGGCGCCGCCGGAGACCCGGTCGGACTTGCCGGCCTCCGAGCCGTCCACCCGCACCTTCCCGGCGGCGGCCAGCTCGGCCGCCTTGGTGCGGGAGAAGCCGAACATGCGGGCCAGCGCGGCGTCGACGCGTTCGCCCTCCAGGCCATCGGGTACGGGCAGCGTGCGGATCTCGGGAAGCGTGCTCACCCGACGAGTATGCCGGACGACCGCCACGCCCTCGCACGCTCGTGCCCCGGGTCCGGCCCCGGCGAGCGCCCGCTCCGGGCGTGGCGGCACGCGTTCGCGACGCGGTCAGTCCCGGTGCACCGTGCCGTCCGGGTCCAGGCCACGGAAGGAGAGGATCACGATGAGGACGCCGCCACAGACGATGGCGGAGTCGGCGAGGTTGAAGACCGCGAAGTGGGCGGGGGCGATGAAGTCGACGACCGCGCCCTTGAAACCGCCGGGCGAGCGCAGCAGCCGGTCGGTGAGGTTGCCCAGCGCGCCACCGAGGAGCAGTCCCAGCGCGATCGCCCACGGCACGCTGTACAGCTTGCGGGCGATCCGCGCGATCACCACGATCACGATGGTGGCGATGCACGTGAACACCACCGTCATCGCCTCGCCGAAGCCGAAGGCCGCGCCCCGGTTGCGTATCACCTCAAGCTGGAGCCAGGTGCCGAGCAGCTCGATCGCGCCCTCGTGCTCCAGCTCGGCGACCACCACGATCTTGGTCACCAGGTCGAAGAGGTAGGCCACCGCGGCGACCGAGAGCAACACGAGAATCCGCCGCTTGCCCACTCCGTCGGCCGCGCCCGGCTCCGCCACGGAGGCGCCCGAGGGTGTCGTGGCGTCGTCGGGCTCCCGCGCGGCATCGGTCGGCGCCGTCCTGGCCGCCTGTTCGGGCTCGTCCGGCTCCGGCGTTCCGATGGCCTGCTCCGCCTCTGTCACGTAAGTCCCTCTACGTCGCTCCCCGGGCGCCACGCCACGCCCGGTAGAGCACGAGGGTACGACACCCCGGGCGGCGGACCGTCAGCGGCGCTCCTGTCGCTGCTTGCACTCCACACACAGCGTGGCCCGCGGAAACGCCTGCATCCTGGCCTTGCCGATCGGCTTGCCGCAGTTCTCGCACAATCCGTACGTGCCGGCCTCCAGCCGCGCCAGCGCGCGTTCGCTCTGGAGCAGCATCTCGCGGGCGTTGCTGGTCAGGGCCATCTCGTGCTCGCGCGTGACGTTCTTGGTGCCGGTGTCGGCCTGGTCGTCGCCCGCCCCGTCGCCGGAGTCGCGCATCAGACCACTGAGCGCCTCCTCCGACGCCCGGATCTCGGCGCGCAGCCGCTCGGCCTCCTCCCGCAGCGCGACGTGCGCCTGCCGTACCTCGGCCGGCGTCCAGGGCTCCTCGCCCGGTCGTACGGCCAGCTCGCCGGGCCCGGCGGCGGCGCGCGCACCCGGCAGCGCGGCTCCTTCCGAACCGGCACGCTTGGCGGTCGACGCCCCACCCGGAGTCTCGTTCGCAGCCACCTTCTGGGCTCCCGTCTTCTTCGCGGGCACCGCCTTCGCGGCCGGTGCAGCCTTCTTGGCCGTGCTCGTGTGCGTGGGGGCGGCCTCGCCGGCCGGGACCTTCGCCGCGACCTTCCCGGCCGCCGCCTTCTTGGCTGACGTCTTCCCGGCCGGCGTCTTCCCGGCCGGGGCCCTGGCCGCCTTCGCCGCCGTGGCCTTCCTCGCCGTCTTCTTCGCCGTCTTCTTCGGCGCGGCCTTCTTCGCCGTCTTCTTCACGGGGGCCTCGCCGGCCGGCGGCGCGGTCGGGGTCCGCTCACCCGACGCCCGCCCGGCCGGCGGCGTGGGCGGCTCGGCCGCGTCTGTCGGTGGTCCCTGGTCCGTGGGCGGCGGCGGTTCGGGGGTGTTCGGCTGCGTGGGGGCGGCCTCGGGGGCCGGTGCCGTGGAGTGCCGCACGGCGGGCTTCTTCGCCACCATGGCCGCAACCCCTTCACATATGGTGACCTTGCGCGCGAATCGTGCCGGAACGATAAAACGACTCTCACCACGCGGCAACAGGGCACGCCGCCTTCCGGGGCGCCGAGCCCCTCCCCCGGTAGGACGCGGCGGCCGGCCTTTCGCCTGGCAGACCGGTCTCATCCGTTGTGCCCCACCGCACGCGGGGTAATCCGGCCGCCGGCCACGTCACCGCCCCCGCCGGCCACGACGCCCGGGGCCGGGCTGGGCCGTCCGCGCGGGCCGGTCGGCCGGTGCGGGGACGAGCCCGCGGCCGGCGGCGGCGAGGGCCCGGGGCGGCGGTAATGCGGTGGGCCGCGCGCCGGTCGGGTCGTACACTGGGCGCAGCGAGAGGCGGAGAAGGGGACGAGTAGCGCCGTAGGCGGCCAGGAGCGACTCGGGGGCGGTGCGAGCCCGGGGGCCAGCGCGACGTGAAGATCACCCCGGAGTCGTCGGAAGAAAGCCCCCGCTCGGCGGAGGCGAGTAGAGCCGACAGCGCGACCCCAATGAGGGGGCCGTGAGCGGTGCTCACGGCCAAGGAGGGTGGTACCGCGGGAGCAGTCGTTGCTCTCGTCCCTCCGACGGACCACGCAGCAGCCGTTCCGCCGGAGGAAGAGATCCCCTCATGACGCCACAGTCGTCGCAGCCGCCGCAGTACCGCCCGGTGCCCGCCCAGGTCGACCTGCCCGCCCTGGAGCACGCCGTACTCGACTTCTGGCGCGAGAACAAGATCTTCGACCGGTCGCTCCAGCAGTCCGAGGGCCGGCCGGAGTGGGTGTTCTACGAGGGCCCGCCCACCGCCAACGGCATGCCGGGCGCCCACCACATCGAGGCCCGCGTCTTCAAGGACGTCTTCCCCCGCTTCCGCACCATGCGCGGCTACCACGTCGCCCGCAAGGCCGGCTGGGACTGCCACGGGCTGCCCGTCGAGCTGGCGGTCGAGAAGGAGCTGGGCTTCAACGGCAAGAAGGACATCGAGGCGTACGGCATCGCGGAGTTCAACGCGAAGTGCCGCGAGTCGGTGACCCGACACACCGACGCCTTCGCCGAGCTGACCACGCGCATGGGGTACTGGACCGACCTCGACAACGCGTACCGCACGATGGACCCGGAGTACGTCGACTCCGTGTGGTGGTCGCTGAAGGAGATCTTCGGCAAAGGGCTCCTCACCCAGGACCACCGCGTCGCCCCGTGGTGTCCGCGCTGTGGCACCGGCCTCTCGGACCACGAGCTGGCCCAGGGGTACGAGACCGTGGTCGACCCGTCGGTCTACGTGCGGCTGCCGCTGACCTCGGGCCCGCTGGCGGGCGACGCCGCACTGCTGATCTGGACGACCACGCCGTGGACGCTGGTGTCCAACACCGCCGTCGCCGTCCACCCCGACGTGCGGTACGTGGTGGCGACCGACGGCCGCGAGAAGCTGGTGGTGGCCGAGCCGCTGCTGGCCAAGGCGCTGGGCGAGGGCTGGGAGGCGACCGGGGCGTCCTTCACCGGGCGCGAGATGGAGCGCTGGGCCTACCAGCGCCCCTTCGAACTGGTGGAGCTGGCGGACGCCAACTTCGTCGTCTGCGCCGACTACGTGACCACCGAGGACGGCACCGGTCTGGTCCACCAGGCCCCCGCCTTCGGTGAGGACGACCTCAGGACCTGCCGGGGCTACGGCCTGCCGGTGATCAACCCGGTCCGCCCGGACGGCACCTTCGAGGAGGACATCGCGCTGGTCGGCGGGCAGTTCTTCAAGAAGGCCGACGAGGCCCTGGTCGCCGACCTCCAGGCGCGCGACCTGATGTTCCGGCACGTGGCGTACGAGCACAGCTACCCGCACTGCTGGCGCTGCCACACGGCCCTGCTCTACTACGCCCAGCCCTCCTGGTACGTGCGGACCACCGCGGTCAAGGACCGTCTCCTGGAGGAGAACGAGCGGACCAACTGGTTCCCCGAGTCGGTCAAGACCGGTCGCTTCGGCGACTGGCTCAACAACAACATCGACTGGGCGCTGTCCCGCAACCGCTACTGGGGCACCCCGCTGCCCATCTGGCGCTGCGAGGAGAACCACCTCACCTGCGTCGGCTCCCGCGCCGAGCTCACCGAGCTGACCGGCACCGACCAGTCGGGCCTGGATCCGCACCGCCCGTACATCGACGCGGTCACCTTCACCTGCACGCACGAGGGCTGCTCGCTGACGGCGGAGCGCGTACCGGAGGTCATCGACGCCTGGTACGACTCGGGCTCGATGCCCTTCGCCCAGTGGGGCTACCCGTACCAGAACAAGGAGCTGTTCGAGAAGCGCTACCCGGCGCAGTTCATCTCCGAGGCGATCGACCAGACCCGCGGCTGGTTCTACACACTGATGGCCGTCGGCACGCTGATCTTCGACAAGTCCTCGTACGAGAACGTGGTCTGCCTCGGCCACATCCTCGCCGAGGACGGCCGCAAGATGTCCAAGCACCTGGGCAACATCCTGCGGCCCATCCCGCTGATGGACCAGCACGGCGCCGACGCCGTCCGCTGGTTCATGGCCGCGGGCGGCTCCCCGTGGGCCGCTCGCCGCGTCGGCCACGGCACGATCCAGGAGGTCGTGCGCAAGACGCTGCTCACCTACTGGAACACGGTCGCCTTCCAGGCCCTGTACGCCCGCACCTCCGGCTGGGCCCCGAGCCCCGCCGACCCGGCGCCGACCGAGCGCCCGCTGCTCGACCGCTGGGTGCTCAGCGAACTGCACGCGCTGACCGACCAGGTCACCGCCGCCCTGGAGGCGTACGACACGCAGCGCGCGGGCAAGCTGCTCTCCGCCTTCGTGGACGGCCTGTCCAACTGGTACGTACGCCGCTCCCGCCGGCGCTTCTGGCAGGGTGACGCGGCGGCGCTGCGCACGCTGCACGAGGCGGTGGAGACCGTGACCCGACTCATGGCCCCGCTCGTCCCGTTCATCACCGAGCGTGTCTGGCAGGACCTGGTGGTTCCCGTCGACGCCCAGGCGCCGGAGTCAGTGCACCTGGCGACATGGCCGCAGGCCGTTTCGGAGCTGATCGACCCCACCCTCTCGGAGCGGATGCTGCTGGTGCGCCGGCTGGTCGAACTGGGCCGCGCCTCGCGCGCCGAGTCCGGTGTCAAGACCCGACAGCCGCTGTCGCGGGCGCTGATCGGCGTCGCGGGCTTCGAGACCCTCCCCGACGAGCTGCGCGCGCAGATCGCCGAGGAGCTCAACGTCACCTCGCTGGCCTCGCTGTCCGAGATGGGCGGCTCGCTGGTGGACACCGCGGTCAAGGCCAACTTCCGCGCGCTGGGCAAGCGGTTCGGCAAGGGCGTCCAGGCGGTGGCCAAGGCCATCGCCGACACCGACGCCGCCGCGCTCTCGCTGGCGCTGCGCGAGGGCACCGCGGCGGTGACCGTCGACGGCGAGCGCGTGGAGCTGGCGCCCGAGGAGGTCATCGTCACCGAGACCCCGCGCGAGGGCTGGTCGGTGGCCTCCGACGCGGGCGCGACCGTCGCCCTCGACCTGGAGATCACCCCGGAGCTGCGCCGCGCGGGCCTGGCCCGGGACGCCATCCGGCTCATCCAGGAGGCGCGCAAGAACTCCGGGCTGGACGTGGCGGACCGGATCGCCGTGCGCTGGACGGCCCCGGACCCGGAGACCGCGGCGGCGATCGTCGAGCACACCGCGCTCATCGCGGACGAGGTACTGGGCACCGACTTCGTCCAGGGCGACGCCGACGACAGCTACGGCGAGCCGTTCGTCGACGAACCGCTCGGACTGACGTTCCGCCTGCGCAAGGCGTAACCCGACCCGCCCGACCGGCGCCCCCTTCCCCGCCGGGGAAGGGGGCGCCGTCGTTCCCCACCAGGCCCGCCCCATCCGGCCACCCCGGCGCGCCTTCGCCCGCGCACCCCACGGGGCGGGCCGCCCGCCACGACCGACAGGTAGCGGGGGACGGACCACGACTCCACGCCGGGCCCCGCCGCCGACACGCGAAGGACGGGCCGCCACGCCGCGGCCGTACTCCCCCGGACTGACCCATCGCCGGGCCCGCACTCCACACGAGCGGGCGAACGCGGCCCCGCTGACACCGGTTCAGCACCACGGGGGACGTACGCCCGGGCCGAACGCGCCCCGACGCCACAACGGGCCGGGCCCCTGGGAGATCCCAGGGGCCCGGCCCGTTGTGCTGCCGACGATGAGCGCCTAACGGCGCGCCGTCGCGGTGATCAGTTGTCGTCCTCGTCGATCAGGAAACCACGCATCGGGGACGGGGCCTGCTGCATCGGCTGCGGACCCTGCGGTCGCACCGGCGCCATCGGCTGCGTCATCGCCGGGGACATCTGCTGCTGCCCGCCGTACGAGGGGGCGCCGTTGCCGCCCATGCCCTGGTTGCCACCCATGCTCTGGTTGCCACCCATGGTGTGGCCACCGCCACCGCCCATGGAGCTCGCACCGGCCGCGGCCATGGAGCCGCTCATCGAGGGCGACGGCGGCAGCGAGGCGGTCGCCGGCGTACGCGGCGGGGCCAGCGAGTCGTCGGCCTGGTTCTCCAGCTGGCGCAGCTGGCTCTCCAGGTACGACTTGAGCCGCGTGCGGTACTCGCGCTCGAAGCCCCGCAGGTCCTCGACCTTGCGCTCCAGCGTCGCGCGGGCCGACTCCAACGAGCCCATCGCCACGCGGTGCTTCTCCTGCGCGTCCCGCTCCAACGCGTCGGCCTTGGCCCGCGCGTCGCGCTCCAGACCCTCGGCACGGCTACGCGCCTCGCCGACGATCTTGTTGGCCTCGGAACGGGCCTCCGCGATCGCCTGGTCGGCGGTCTGCTGTGCCAGCGAGAGCACACGGGCCGCGCTGTCGCCGCCGGGGCCCTGCCCGGGCTGCGGAAGCTGCGGGCCACCAGGACCCATGGGGCCCCCCATCGGGCCGCCGTGCTGCATCGGACCGGGGCCACCCTGGCCCATCGGGCCGGGGCCGTGCGGACCCTGCGGGCCGTGACCGCCGGGGCCTGCCGGAAGCTGCGGTGCGCCACCAGGCAACTGGGGCGGGCCGCCCATCTGTTGCTGTTGCTGCTGAGGCGGCACCGGCTGCGGTCCTGATATGGCGGCGGGCACAGGCGCGCCCGGCCGGTCCTGCTGCTCCTGCTTACGCATGCCTTGCTGCTGGTTCTGCGCGGCGGCACGCGTCGCGGCGGCCAGCTTGGCCCGCAGGTCCTCGTTCTCGCGAAGCAGTCGGGTCAGTTCCGACTCGACCTCGTCGAGGAAGGCATCGACCTCGTCCTCGTCATAGCCTTCTCGGAGGCGGACGGTCGTGAACTGCTTGTTCCGCACGTCCTCGGGGGTCAGCGGCATCTCTTCTTCACCTCAACGTTGTCGTCGGCAATCGGCAAGACCGTAACGTTCACAGCTGACTCACGACGGAGATCAGGATGTAAACGATGATCATCAGTACGAAGAAGGACAGGTCGAGCGCCACGCCCCCGAGACGCAGCGGCGGGATAAACCGCCGCAGAAGCTTGAGTGGTGGATCGGTGACAGTGTAAGTGGCCTCCAGGACCACCACCATCGCCTTGCCGGGTTGCCATGAGCGGGCGAACTGGAACACGTAGTCCATCACCAGCCGGAAGATCAACACGACCAGGAAAACCAACAGCGCGACGTGGATCACGTCCAGTGCGATGCCCATCCCCGCGCGTCCCTCTCCCCTTGCTCGTACGTGGCCTTGCGGCCGTGATTGCCAGGTATTGCGTCTCAGCTCTGGTTGAAGAACCCGCCCTCTGCGATACGGGCCTTGTCCTCCGCCGTGACATCGACGTTAGCAGGCGACAACAGGAACACCTTCTGCGTCACCCGCTCAATACTTCCGTGCAGACCGAAGACTAGACCGGCCGCGAAGTCGACGAGCCGCTTCGCGTCAGTGTCATCCATCTCAGTCAAATTCATGATCACGGGTGTGCCCTCGCGGAAGTGTTCCCCGATGGTACGGGCCTCGTTGTAGGTACGAGGGTGCAACGTGGTGATGCGGTAGGGCTCCCGCTCGGACACGACCTTGGGCATGATCACCGGTGCGTTCTTCTCCAGGCTTTGACGTTCGGGTGTGATAGACGCCACGGGGGCGATGCGAGCGGGGCGCCCGGTTTCCGCTACGAGCGGAGCGGGTTCACGCTGCGCGGGCGGGTGGGCGACTCGTACCGGTTCGTCCACGTCCGCTCGCGACTCGGTCTCCGGCTGGTGTTGCCGCCGCGCACGGTCCGGTTCGGGTTCGGGCTCGAAGTCGTCGTCGGGGTCGAATCCCCGGCCGTCGTACCCATCGTCCTCCACGAGGCCGAGGTAGACCGCCATCTTGCGCATAGCGCCGGCCATTCTCTGCGTCCTCCGCTCTGTGGTGGATCGCTTCCGCCACCAGCTGCCTAATCCACGCGGCCTGCCCACCTCTTGGCGGGAATGACCATATTTTCTACTGTGGTCCGACTTGCTTGGCGACGTTACCCGAGCCGGGGTCGGACTCCGAGCACCGCAGTGCCGACGCGTAGATGTGTCGCACCGGCCGCGACGGCGTCTTCGAGGTCGGAGCTCATTCCCGCCGAAACCATGGTCGCGGCCGGGTGAGCCGCGCGCAGGCCCGCGGAGATCTGCGCCAACCGGTCGAACGCCGCCCGTGGCCGGCCCTCGTACGGGCCCGCGAGCGGAGCGACCGTCATCAGTCCGCGCAGCCGCAGCCCTTCGGCCCCCGCCACCGCGTCCGCGAGTTCGGCCACGCCGTCCGGCGCGACACCGCCCCTGCCCCCGGCGTCCCCGGACTCCGCGTCAAGGGCCACCTGGAGCAGGCAGTCGAGCTCGCGCCCGGCCCGCGTCGCGGCCGTCGAGAGCGCGCTGACCAGTCGTTTCCGGTCAACCGACTGCACGAGGCCAGCGTAACTGGCTACGGAACGAACCTTGTTCGTCTGCAACTGCCCCACAAAGTGCCACCGCAGGGACAGGTCCGCACAGGCGGCGGCCTTGGGCGCGGCGTCCTGGTCCCGGTTCTCGGCGACTTCGCGGACCCCGAGCTCCGCGAGCAGCCGTACGTCGCTGGCCGGGTAGGTCTTGGTCACCACGATCAGCGTGATCTCGGAACGCTCCCGGCCGGAGGCCGCGCACGCGGCGGCGATCCGCTCCTCCACCCGGGCCAGGTTGTCCGCCAACTCCCGCCTGCGGTCGCTCACCGCGTCGCCTCCCCAGCCTCGTCGGACGCCTGCGAAAGCCAGACATAGCTCGCGAGCCGCCCGGTCTCGCGCTCGCGCCGGTAGGAGAAGTGGTCGGCCGACTCCAGGGTGCAGATATCGGAGGACTCCGTCACCGTGACCCCCAGTTCGTCGAGTTGGGCCCGCACTCCGGCGGCCACGTCGACGGCGGGGGTGCCCCAGCTCGTGGTGGCCCGCGCGGCGGGCACCACAGCCGCTACCGCGGCCCGCATCTCCGACGGCACCTCGTAACAGCGGCCACAGACCGAGGGGCCGGTGCGGGCGATGATCCGGGCGGGCGCAGCGCCCAGCTCGACCATGGCCTCGACGGTCGCCGGAACGACACCGGCGACGAGCCCCGGCCGCCCCGCGTGCGCCGCGCCGGCGATGCCGGCGACCGGGTCGGCGAGGAGGACGGGAGTGCAGTCGGCGGTGAGCACCGCCAGGGCCAGGCCCCGCCGCGCGGTCACCACCGCGTCCACCTCCGGGACCGGCGCCTCGCCCCAGGGTCCCTGGACGACGGCCACGTCACGGCCGTGCACCTGACGCATCCACACGACCTGGGTCGCGTCGATGCCGAGCGCCTGGGCCGCGCGGGCGCGGTTGGTCCGTACCGCCGCCGGGTCGTCACCGACCGCGCCACCGAGATTGAGCTGGTCATACGGAGCGGCGCTCACCCCGCCCCACCGGTCGGTGAAGGCGAAGTGCGCGCCGCTCGTCGTCTCGTGCTGGCCTATCACTGTGTGTGGGTCACTTCAGTCGCGCTCACGTGGCCGGCTACTTGAGGAAGTCCGGCACGTCGAGCTCCTCGGCCGCGCTGTCCTGGTAGGGACGGGCCGGGGGCACCTGCGGCGAACCGACCGGCGGGGCCGGCGTCTGGCTCGGGTAGCCGCTCGGCGCCTCGGCCACCGGCGTCGGCTCGGGGTCGACCGGCTCGCCGGAGGCACCCGACGGTACGCCGCTGTCACGGGAGGAGACGCTGGTCAGGCCGCCGTACGCGGGACGCGACTCGGCCGGAGCGGCCTGCCGACCGGGCTGACCGGCGGCGGGACCGTCGTCGCGGCTGCCGTAGGAGCCGAGCGCCTTCTCGCGGCTGCCCTTGGCCGGCGGCTGGCCGCCATCGAAGCCGGCGGCGATCACGGTCACGCGGACCTCGTCGCCGAGCGCGTCGTCGATCACGGCGCCGAAGATGATGTTGGCCTCCGGGTGCGCCGCCTCGCTGACGAGCTGCGCGGCCTCGTTGATCTCGAAGAGACCGAGGTCCGAGCCGCCCGAGATGGACAGCAGCACGCCCCGGGCGCCGTCGATGGACGCCTCCAGGAGCGGCGAGGAGATCGCCATCTCGGCGGCGGCCACGGCGCGGTCGTCGCCACGGGCGGAGCCGATACCCATCAGGGCCGAGCCCGCCTCCGACATCACGGACTTGACGTCCGCGAAGTCCAGGTTGATCAGGCCGGGGGTGGTGATCAGGTCGGTGATGCCCTGCACGCCGGACAGCAGCACCTGGTCGGCGGACTTGAACGCGTCAAGCACGCTGACCTGACGGTCCGAGATGGACAGCAGTCGGTCGTTGGGGATGACGATCAGGGTGTCGACCTCGTCCCGCAGGCCCGCGATGCCGTCCTCCGCCTGGTTCGCGCGACGGCGGCCCTCGAAGGTGAACGGGCGGGTGACCACGCCGATCGTCAGGGCGCCCAGGGAGCGCGCGATGTTGGCGACGACCGGGGCGCCGCCGGTGCCGGTGCCGCCACCCTCACCCGCGGTGACGAAGACCATGTCGGCCCCCTTGAGGACCTCCTCGATCTCCTCGCGGTGGTCCTCGGCCGCCTTGCGGCCGACGTCGGGGTTGGCGCCCGCGCCGAGGCCACGGGTGAGTTCCCGACCGACGTCGAGCTTGACGTCGGCGTCGCTCATCAGCAGGGCCTGCGCATCGGTGTTGATCGCGATGAACTCGACGCCCTTGAGCCCGACCTCGATCATCCGGTTGATGGCATTCACGCCACCGCCGCCGATGCCGACGACCTTGATGACTGCGAGGTAGTTCTGCGGTGCTGCCACGTCGAAGGCCTCTCGCCTCGATTTACGTGTCGCCGCCCCGCTGTTGTGGCGGTGCGTCGACGGATGCCGATGGGGCGGTCCTCATTGCCGACCCAAACCCTAACGCTGAAGTTTAGGGTTATGTGTGTCGCTGTTCCGTGAAGTCTTCGGGACAGGACAGTAAGTCGACAAGTGGCGCGCGTTCAACGAACACGCCGAACCTCCCGTTTTTCTTTTCACCCTATGTGATCACCCGGGGGGCTAGCCAGCCAGGGGGCTGGCCTGCCCCGACGGGCGTCAACTCGGCGATAAATCCCGGTCAACTCCCGGACGCCGCAGGGGCACCCGGCACGCTGACGTCGAAGTGCTCCGCTTCGCGCTCCGCTTTCATGAGCGCGGTCAGCGCGACGGACTTCGCCTCACCCCGTTCGGGGCTCCCCCACCGCACCGTACGGCCGCCCGACAGCTCAAGACTGATGGCGTCGTAGGAGCGTACGCGCAGGACCCGGGTGTCCGCGCGCACCGAGGCCGGCAGACTGGCCGCGACCTCGACGGCGGCGCGGCGCAGCCGTTCTTCACCGAACCTCCGCAGACTGGGCGAGCGTTCCGCTTCCATTTCCAGTCGGGGAATCCCCCGCGGCGCCTTGGCGACCGTGGCGAATCGCACTCCCTTGGCGTCCATTTCGATGAACTTTCCGGCCTTTTCCAGTACGAGTTTCGGCTGACGCTCGGTCACATTGAGGCTGATTGTGTTCGGCCAGGCGCGCTCGACCTGTACGGAGTCGATCCGGGGCAACCTGGCCCGCAGTCGCCTCTCCATCGCGTCGGTGTCCACCGAGACCAGCGGTGAGTCCATCGGCACCGCCGCCACCTCACGCACCTCGGCCGGTCGCAGCACCTCGGTGCCCCGCACCCGCACCTTCTCCACGCGCAGCCACGGGGAGCCGTACAACAGCCAGGTCCCGCCGCCACCGAGGAGTACGGCGACGATGGCGGCGAGCACCAGGGTGCGGCGGCTGGGGAGGCCGAGCCGGTCGCGCACGGTGGGCGGCGGCGGGCCGGACGACGCGTGTTTCTCACGGTGCGCGCTGCCACGCTGGGCGGTCGTCGGTCCGGCCACGCTCCCCAAGCCTCCTCGATATCGGCCGCTACCCGGCGCGGCGGGCGGCGATCGCCTCGTACACCATCCCGACGAGCAGCTCGTCGGCGTCCCGGCGGCCGAACTCGGCGGCGGCGCGCGACATCTCGAACAGCCGGTGCGGATCGCCGAGCACGGGCAGCACGTTGTTCTGCACCCACTCGGGCGTCAGCTCCGCGTCGTCCACGAGCAGCCCGCCACCGGCCTTGACCAGCGGCTGGGCGTTCAGCCGCTGTTCGCCGTTGCCGATCGGCAGCGGGACGAAGGCGGCCGGCAGCCCGACCGCCGACAGTTCGGCCACGGTCATGGCGCCCGCGCGGCAGAGCATCATGTCGGCCGCGGCGTACGCCAGGTCCATCCGGTCCACGTACGGTACCGGGATGTAGGGCGGCATTCCGGGCATGTTGTCGACGCGCGGCATTTCGTTCTTCGGGCCGACCGCGTGCAGGATCTGGATGCCGGCGCGCTGGAGGAACGGCGCGACCGACTGCACCACCTCGTTCAGCCGCCTGGCGCCCTGCGAGCCGCCGGAGACCAGCAGTGTCGGCAGGTTGGGGTCGAGGCCGAAGGCGGCGCGGGCCTCGGGCCGCACCCGGGCGCGGTCCAGGGTGGCGATGGTGCGGCGCAGCGGGATGCCCACGTAGTGCGCATTGCGCAGCTTGCTGTCCGGGGTGCTGACCGCGACGAACTTGGCGTACCGGGAGCCGATCTTGTTGGCCAGGCCGGGGCGGGCGTTGGCCTCGTGGACGATGATCGGCACGCCCAGGCGCTTGGCGGCCAGGTAGCCGGGCAGCGCGACGTAGCCGCCGAAGCCGACGACACAGTCCGCCTTGGTCCGCTCCAGGATCTGCTCGGCGGCCTTGATGGTGCCGCGCAGCCGTCCGGGCACGGTGATCAGCTCGGGCGTGGGCTTGCGGGGCAGCGGCACGGCGGGGATGAGCCCGAGCTCATAGCCCCGCTCGGGCACGAGTCGGGTCTCCAGACCCTTCTCCGTGCCCAGCGCTGTGATCCCCACGGTCGGGTCCTGCCTGCGCAGGGCGTCCGCGAGGGCGAGCGCGGGCTCGATGTGGCCGGCGGTCCCCCCACCGGCGAGTACGACATGCACCGAAATTCACCGCTCTCCGGACGGACGTTTCTTGACGCGCCGTCTCATCGTCTTCCATCTCACCCCAGGCTGCCGCATGGCCAACGCAGCTCGGGCACCGGGTTCCGCACGCGCGAAGGCGATCAGCAGACCGATGGCGAACATGGTCGGCAGCAGCGCTGAACCTCCGTAGGAGAACAGCGGCAGGGGGACACCGGCGATCGGCAGCAGGCCGAGCACCGCACCGATGTTGACCACGGCCTGCGCCGTGATCCAGGTGGTCACACCTCCCGCGGCATACCTCACGAAGGGGTCCTCCGTGCGTCCGGCCACGCGGATACCCGCATAGCCTAGAGCCGCGAAGAGGGCGAGCACTGACAGCGTCCCCGCCAGGCCGAGCTCCTCGCCGGTGATGGCGAAGATGAAGTCCGTGTGCGGCTCGGGGAGTTCACCCCATTTTTCCATACTGGCGCCAAGCCCGGAACCGAACCATCCGCCGTTGGCCAGGGCGTAGATGCCGTGCACGGCCTGCCAGCACTGGTCGTTGGAACCCGGATCGGTGGCGCCGATGCAGGCCAGGCGCGACATGCGGTTGGCGCTGGTCTTGATGAGGACGAGCCCGATGACGGCCGCGGCGCCCAGGACGCCGACAAAGAGTCGGGTCGGTGCGCCGGCCAGCCACAGCAGCCCGAACAGGACCGCGGTCAGGATGATCGCGGTGCCCATGTCCCCGCCCAGCATGATCAGCCCGAGCAGCACGAAGGCGGCCGGGACCAGCGGCACCAGCAGGTGCTTCCACTGGCCGAGGAGGTTCTTGTCCTGTTTGCGGGCGAGCAGGTCGGCGCCCCACAGCACGAGCGCGAGCTTGCCGAACTCGCTGGGCTGGAGTTGGAACGGGCCGCCGACGGAGATCCAGTTCTGGTTGCCGTTGACCGCCACTCCTATCCCCGGCACCTGGACCAGGCACATCAGGAAGACGGAGACGGCCAGCAGCGGATAGGCCAGGGCCCGGTGCAGCCTGATGGGCAGGCGGACGGCGATCACCATCAACAGCCCGCCGATGACGGCCGCGAGCAACTGCTTGCGGAAGAAGAACGAGGGGGCGAGCCCGGACTGCAACGCCTTGATCTGGGAGGCGGAGTAGACCATCACCAGGCCGAGCACCGTGATCAGGACGCTGCCGCCCAGGATGAGGTAGTAGGCGGTCAGCGGTCGGTCCCAGGCCCGCCGCAGGCGCTCCCGCAGCCGGGCCAGCGCCACCAGCGGGCTACGGCGGGGCGGACCGGGCCGAGGTGGGCGCCCGGTGGGGCCGCCGCCGGCGGGGCGGCGGGGCGCGCCGGCGCGCGGCGGGCGCGCGGCGGCCTTGCCACGGAGCGCGAGGCGGATGCCGGGCGGGTCGCCCGGCGGCGGGCCCCCGGCGCTGGCCAGCGGGGGTCCGGCCAGTGCGGGTCCGGCCAGCGCCGGGCGCGCGAGGGGCAGGCCGGCGCGGGGGCGTCGGGGCCACCTCGGGCCACGGGTGGCGGGGCGCGCGGAGTCGTCGGCCATCATCTCGGTGTCCCCTCCACTGGTGTGCGGCGCCGTGGTCCACGGCACGGGGACCAACGGCTACTCGTGCGCGGCTCGTCCGGGGGCGAGCGCACGCACGGCGTCGGCGAACGCTTCGCCGCGCTTGTTGTAGTTGGTGAACATATCCATCGAGGCACACGCGGGGGCCAGAAGCACCGTGTCGCCCGGTTCCGCGAGTCCGACGGCCGCCTGGACCGCCGCGGACATCGCCCCAGTGTCCGTCCGGTCGAGGTCGACCACCGGGACCTGCGGGGCGTGTCGCGCCAGGGCGCCCCTGATCAGCGCGCGGTCGGCGCCGATCAGGACGGCGCCGCGCAGCCGACCGGCCGACGCGCTGACCAGCTCGTCGAAGGTGGCGCCCTTGGCCAGGCCGCCCGCGATCCACACGCTGGACTCGTACGCGGCCAACGACGCCTGTGCGGCGTGCGTGTTGGTCGCCTTGGAGTCGTCCACGAAGTCGACGCCGTCCACGGTGGCCACGCGCTCGATGCGGTGCGGCTCGGGGCGGAAGGCGCGCAGCCCCGCGCGGACGGCGGCGGCCGGCACGCCGTAGGCGCGGGCGAGCGCCGCCGCGGCGAGCGCGTTGGCGATGTTGTGCGGGGCCGGCGAGGGCAGGTCGCCGACCTCGGCCAGCTCCTGGGCCTGGCGCTGGCGGTTCTCCACGAAGGCGCGGTCGACGAGGATGTCGTCGACGACACCGAGTTGGGAGGGGCCCGGCGTACCGAGGGTGAAGCCGATGGCGCGGGCGCCCTCGGCCACGTCGGCGGCCCGCACCAGCTCCTCGGTCGCGGGGTCGGCCACGTTGTAGACGCAGGCGACCTGGTTGCCCTCGTAGACGCGGCCCTTGTCGGCGGCGTACGCCTCCATGGAGCCGTGCCAGTCGAGGTGGTCGGGCGCCAGGTTGAGCACGGCGGCGGAGTGGGCGCGCAGCGAGGGGGCCCAGTGGAGCTGGTAGCTGGAGAGCTCGACGGCCAGGACGTCGTACTCCCGCTCGCCGAGGACGACGTCGAACAGGGAGACGCCGATGTTGCCGACGGCGGCCGTGCGCAGGCCGGCGGCCTCCAGGATGGCGGCGAGCATCCGCACGGTGGTGGTCTTGCCGTTGGTGCCGGTGACGGCCAGCCAGGGGGCGGGGGCGCGGTCCTGTTCGGCGCGCAGCCGCCAGGCGACCTCGACGTCACCGACGACCTGGACGCCGGCCGCCGCGGCAGCGGCGAACAGGGGGCTGGTGGGCTTCCAGCCGGGCGTGGTGACGACCAGTTCGGTGCCCTCGGGCAGGGTGTCGCCGTCGCCGAGGTGGACGGTGACGCCCAGGGCTTCGAGCTCGGCGGCCTCGGCGCGCTGGCGCTCGCCGTCGCTGCCGTTGACGACGGTGACCAGGGCCCCGAGGCCCCGCAGCGCGCGCGCCGCGGGGACCCCGGAGACGCCGAGGCCGGCGACGGTGATGCGGCGTCCGGCGTACTGGCTCGTCACTTGGCCGCCGCCCAGCCCGCGTAGAAGATGCCGAGGCCGACGATCACGCACATGCCCTGGATGATCCAGAATCTGACCACCACCAGCACTTCGCTCCAGCCCTTGAGTTCGAAGTGGTGCTGGAGTGGTGCCATCCGGAAGACACGCTTGCCGGTCATCCGGAAGGAGCCGACCTGGATGACCACGGACATCGTGATCAGCACGAACAGGCCGCCGAGCAGCGCGAGCAGCAGTTCGGTGCGGGAGCAGATGGCCAGGCCCGCGAGCGCGCCGCCGAGGGCCAGCGAGCCGGTGTCGCCCATGAAGATCTTGGCCGGCGAGGTGTTCCACCACAGGAAGCCGAAGCAGGCGCCCATCAGGGCGGAGGCGACGATGGCCAGGTCCAGCGGGTCCCGTACCTCGTAACAGGCCGGGCCGGCGGTCGGCGTGTTGGCGCAGGACTCCTGGTACTGCCAGACGCCGATGAAGGTGTACGCGCCGAAGACCATCACCGAGGCGCCGGTGGCCAGGCCGTCGAGGCCGTCGGTGAGGTTCACGCCGTTGGACATCGCCAGGATCATGAACAGCGCCCAGATCACGAAGATCACGGGGCCGATCTGCCAGCCGAAGTCCTGGGTGAAGGAGAGCTTGTCGGAGGCCGGGGTCTGGCCACGGGCGTCCGAGAAGTTGAGCGAGAGGACCGCGAAGGCGATGCCGACGATGAGCTGGCCGGCCATCTTCGCCTTGGCGCGCAGGCCCAGACTCCGCTGCTTGACGATCTTGATGTAGTCGTCGAGGAAGCCGACCAGGCCCATGCCGGCGAAGAGGAAGAGCACGAGCACGCCGGAGAAGGTCGGCTCGCTTGAGGTGATCACCTTGGTCAGCGCGTACGCGATGATCGTGGCCAGGATGAAGGCGATGCCACCCATGGTGGGGGTACCGCGCTTGCCGTGGTGGCCGCGTGGGCCGTCGTCACGGATGTACTGCCCGTAGCCCTTCTTGGCGAGGAGCTTGATCAGCAGCGGGGTGCCGACCAGGGTCAGGAAGAGTCCGATCACTCCGGAGAAGAGGATCTGCTTCATCGCCCGGCACCCTCGCCCTCGGCCGTGCCCGGTTCCCGCAAGAGCTCCGCGGCGACCTGCTCCAGGCCGACCGATCGAGACGCCTTCACCAACGCGATGTCTCCCGGGCGCAACTCTGTGCGCAACAGTTCGACCGCCGCCCGCGCGTCGGACACGTGCACCGACTCCTCACCCCACGAACCCTCGTTCTTGGCGCCCATGTCGAGCCAGGCGGCCTCCTGGCCGCCGACCGCCACGAGCTTGCTGACGTTGAGTCGGACGGCCAGCCGTCCGACCGCGTCGTGCTCGGCGAGCGACTCCTCGCCGAGTTCGGCCATCTGACCGAGCACCGCCCACGTGCGTCCCCCCTGGGCCCGGCGAGCCGAGCCCATCGCCACGAGCGCGCGCAGCGCGGCACGCATGGACTCGGGGTTCGCGTTGTAGGCGTCGTTGACGATCGTCACGCCGTCCGCGCGCTCGGTGACCTCCATCCGCCAGCGGGAGAGCTGTCCCGCCTCGGAGAGCGCGTCGGCGATCTCTGGGGCGGACATGCCCAACACATGGGCGACGGCGGCAGCGGCGAGCGCGTTCGACACGTGGTGCTCACCGTACAGGCGCATGGTCACGTCACCGCACCCGGTGGGTGTGTGAAGCGTGAAGCTGGGCTGTCCGAGATCGGTAAGCCGGACATTCTCGGCGCGCACGTGGGCCTCGGAGGTCTCACCGAAGAGCACCACCTCGGCCTGGGTCCGCGTGGCCATGGCACGCACCAGCGGGTCGTCCGCGTTGAGTACGGCCACCCCGCCCGCGTCCGCCGCCGGCAGCACCTCCACGAGCTCGCCCTTGGCCTGGGCGATCTGCTCCCGGCCGCCGAACTCGCCGATGTGCGCGGTGCCGACGTTGAGCACCAGGCCGATGTGTGGCGGTGTCAGTTCGGCCAGGTAGCGGATGTGGCCGATGCCCCGGGCGCCCATCTCCAGCACCAGGTGGCGCGTGGTGTCCTCGGCGCGCAGCGCGGTCAGCGGCATGCCGATCTCGTTGTTGAACGAGCCGGGCGTCCACACGGTCGGCCCGTGTCGCTCCAGGAGTTGGGCGATCAGGTCCTTGGTGCTGGTCTTGCCCGCCGAGCCGGTCAGGCCCACGACGCGGGCGCCGAGGCGCTCGACGACGGCGCGCGCGAGCGCGCCGAGCGCGGCCACCACGTCGTCCACCACGAGGGCGGGTACGCCGACGGGTCGGGTGGCGAGGACCGCCACCGCCCCGTCGGCCACGGCGCGCTCGGCGTAGTCGTGCCCGTCGACCCGCTCGCCGACGAACGCGGCGAACAGGCCCCCGGGGCGCACCTCGCGGGAGTCGATCACGACGGGCCCGGTGATCCGCGCGTCGAGGTCCGGTATGTCGTGCGGCTGCCCGCCGACGATGGCGGCGACCTCAGCGAGGGACAGCGAGATCACAGGTCACCTCCGGCGGTTCCCGTGAGCTGCCTGGGAGAGGGTGATGCGCGCATGGCGGTGGGTCATCCCTGGTCGTCGTGGTGCTGCGTACGAGAGGCGCCGGGCGCGGGTGCGCGGTGCGGGTGGCCCGGGTGGTGGTGGGCGGTCTCGATGGCCTCGCGGAGTACCTGGCGGTCGTCGAAGGCGCGGACCACCCCGGCGATGTCCTGGCCGAGCTCGTGCCCCTTGCCGGCCACCACGACCGTGTCGCCGGGCTCGGCGCGGGCGACGGCCGCGGCGATGGCGGCGGCGCGCTCCTCCTCGACCAGGACCGTGCCGCGCTCGTGGCTGGGCACCTCGGCGGCGCCGGCGAGCATCGCGGCCAGGATCGCCAGCGGGTCCTCGGAGCGCGGGTTGTCGGAGGTGAGGACGGCGGTGTCGCTGAGCCGGGCCAGCGCCGCGCCCATGGCGGGACGCTTGTGCGGGTCGCGGTCGCCGCCGCAGCCGAGTACCGCGTGCAGCTTGCCGTCGGTGACCTTGCGCAGGGCGCGCAGGACGGACTCGACCGCGTCGGGCTTGTGCGCGTAGTCGACGACGGCGAGGTAGGGCTGGCCGGCGTCCACGCGCTCCAGGCGCCCCGGTACACCGGGCACGGCGGCCACGCCGTCGGCGGCGGTCTGCGGGTCGATCCCGGCGACGACCAGGGCGGTGATCGCGGCGAGCGCGTTGGCGACGTTGAAGGGGCCGGGCAGCGGGGCCGCGGCACGCACCGCCTGGCCTTCGGGGCCGAGGGCGGTGAAGGTCGAGCCGAGCGGGCCGACCTCGACGCCGTCGGCGCGCCAGTCGGCGTCCGGGTGGCCCTCGGCGGAGAACGTGGTGACCGGGATCTGGGTCTCGCGTGCCAGCCGCTGCCCGTACTCGTCGTCGTAGTTGACGACGGCGGCCCGGCTGCGGGCCTTGGTGAACAGCTGCGCCTTCGCCCGGTAGTAGTCCTCCATGTCCGGGTGGAAGTCGAGATGCTCGGGGCTGAGGTTGTTGAAGACGGCGATGTCGAAGACGCAGCCGTCCACGCGGCCCAGGACCAGGGCGTGGCTGGAGACCTCCATGGCGACCGAGCGCACGCCGCGTTCGCGCATCACCGCGAACAGCGCCTGCAGGTCGGTGGCCTCGGGCGTGGTGCGCTCGGACTTGATCCGCTCGTCACCGATGCGGGTCTCCACGGTGCCGATGAGGCCGGTGAGCCGCGCCTGGTCGGACGGGCCCGCCTGGTGCGTGGGCCGGTCCGGGGCGTCGGACGCCAGCGCGGCGCGCAGCCCGCCCTCCATGAGGTAGGCGGTGGTGGTCTTGCCCGAGGTGCCGGTGATGCCGATCTGCAGCAGGTCCTCGCCCGGCTCGCCGTAGATGGTGGCCGCCAGCGCCCCCATTCTGGCCCGTGGGTCCGGTACGACCAGTGCGGGGAGTCCGGCCGCGACGACCCGTTCGGCTCCGGCCGGGTCGGTCAGCGCGGCGACGGCACCGAGGTCGGCGGCCTGGGCGGCGAAGTCGGCACCGTGCACGCGGGCGCCGGAGAGCGCGGCGTAGACGTCGCCGGGACGTACCGCCCGGGAGTCGTGGGTGATGCCGGTGGCCGCGGCGCCCTCCTCGGCTGCCGCCGGGACCTCGATGCCGAGCTGAGCGACCAGCTCCGCGAGGGGCGTGGGGCGGACCCGGGCGGGGCGGGGCGGACCCGGGTAGACCGGGGCGGCGTCCTTCTGGGTGGTTTGAGACTGATCAGCGTGTGGCACGGCGGTGAGCGTACCGGGCCCGTGGGGTCCGCCGCTAAATGAGGGGGGCCGGGGCGCAGCGTGCGCGAAAGCCGGGCTCACCCCGGTGCGACCGGGTGTGACGGGAGGCGCGGGGCGCTCGGGCACGCCGCCGCGACCGGCGGCGAACGGCGTGTCGCGCGCGCTCGCCGGCAGGCCGGGCGGGGGGTGTGCCGGGGGGCGCGGGCCGCGGTTCCCGGGGCCGGGGGTGATCGTACTCACGGCGCTTCGCGCTCACTGTCCGGGCTGGTACGTGACGGGCAGCCGGGCGGCCTGCTTGCCGGTGGGGGCCACCCGCATGGACTTGAGCGCGAACTCCATGACCTTCTTGTAGATGGGTCCGCAGATCTGGCCGCCGAAGTAGCTGCCCTTGGTGGGGTTCTGGACGGCGCAGTAGACGGTCACCCGTGGCTTGTCGGCGGGCGCGAAGCCGGCGAAGGAGGCGGTGTAGCCGTGGTAGCGGCCGGTCTTGGGGTCGACCCGGTTGGAGGTGCCGGTCTTGCCGGCGACGCGGTAGCCGGGGATCTTGGCCTTGGTCCCAGTGCCCTCCTGGTCGCTGACGACCGACTCCAGCATCTGGGCCAGCGTCCGCGCGGTGCGCTCGCTGACCACGCGGGTGCGCTGGGGCGCCGGCGCGGGCGTGAACCGCCCGTCGGGTCCCTTGCTGCCGCGGATCAGCGTCGGTACGACCCGCTCGCCGCCACCGGCGATGGTGGAGTAGACGGAGGCGGCCTGCACGGCGTTGAGCGACAGGCCCTGCCCGAAGGGGATCGTGTACTGCTGCGAGGCGCTCCAGTCCCGCGGCTTGGCCAGGATGCCGGCGGTCTCGCCCGGGAAGTCGAGGCCGGTGGGCTGGCCCAGGCCGAACCGGCGCAGGTAGGAGTAGAGGATCTCGTTGGACTCGGGCTGGTTGTGGCCCAGTTGTTCGGTGGCCAGGATGGTGCCGATGTTGCTGGACTTGGCGAGCACGCCGTTGAGCGTCAGGTGCCAGGTGGGGTGGTCGATGTCGTCGGCGAAGGCGCGGTCGGCGCGGGGCAGCCGGTTGGGGACCTCGACGCGGGTGGCGGGCGTGGCGGCGCCCTCCTCCAGGACGGCGGCCAGCGACATGAGCTTGCTGGTGCTGCCGGGCTCGTACGCGTCGGTGAGCGCGGCGTTGCCCAGCGCCGCCGGGTCGGCCTTGGCGACGTTGGCGGGGTCGAAGCCGGGCGCGTTGGCCAGTGCGAGGATCTCGCCGGTCCGGGTGTCCTGGACGACGACGTAGCCGCCGTCGGCCTTGGACTCGCGCACCTGCTCGCTGATGGCGCTCTGCGCGGCCCACTGGAGGTCGCGGTCGATGGTGAGCTCGACGTCGGAACCGGGTACGGCGGGCTGTTCCTTCACGTCGCCGGTGGGCACCTGTCGGCCGCCGGACTGGGCGTAGACGCGCTTGCCGTCCTTGCCGGCCAGCTCCGCGTTGAGCATCTGCTCGATCCCGGCGCTGCCCTCGCCCTGGGCGTTGACGAAGCCCAGCACGCCGGCGGCGAGCTCGCCGTTGGGGTAGACGCGCTTGCTGTGCTTCTCGCGGTTGATCCCGGCCAGCACGTTGGCGCCCAGGCCCTTGGCCTGCTTGTCGGCGAGCGCGCTCTTGAGGTCCTTGATCTGGTTCCACACCTGCGGTGTCCGCTGCCGGGCCAGCACGGCGTACTGGGAGGTGGGGTTGGCCGTGAGCTTGTCGACCAGTTCGCGCTCGCTGACGCCCAGGATCGGCGCGAGCAGCGCCGCGGCCTGCCGCGGCGCGTCGCGGACCGTGGACCGCTCGGGGGTGAGCAGGTCGGGCGCGGCGGTGATGTCGTACGCGTCCACGGTGGTGGCCAGCTCCACGCCGTCGCGGTCGGTGATCGAGCCGCGCTCGGCGGCGAGAGTGACCGGGATGTACCGGTTGACGTTGGCCTTGGCCGTGTACGCGTTGGCGTCCACGGCCTGCACCTGGAGCAGGCGTACGACGAAGACGAGCATCACCAGGGTCAGCGCGAGGCTCACCAGGCGCAGCCGTGGGCGGGGGTTGCGCAGCCGCGACGGCGGCCTGCCCGAGCCGCCGGCACCGCCCGAACCACCGCGCGGGCGGGGCGGGCGGGGTCGCCCCGGCCCCGGTCGCTCGGGCGGGCGGCGCTTGGCGGCCGGCCCCTGAGGGCGGGCGGGGCGCTCGCGCTCGGCCTCCTGACGCCCCTCGGGCGTGGCCTCGACGCGGTCGACGGGCTCGTGGTCGCGCGCGGCGGCGGCGCGCCGGCCGGCCTCGCTCTCGCGACCACGGGCGGCGGCCCGCTCGGCCTCCGGGTACGGCTGGCGGGGGCGCGCGGCGCGCGGCGCGCCGGCCGCCCGCTCCTCCTCACGCGGGCGGGCCGCGTCGCGCGGGGGGCGGTCCTCGCGGGGGCGCGGGGCACCGGGAGCGCCCGGGCGGGCGTCCTGGTTCGGGCTCGTCGCGCGTCGGTAGCGTCCGGCCGCGCGCGAGCCGCCCTCTCCCGGCCCGTGCGGCCCCCGCGCGCGCAGTCGCTCGGCTTCCGACGGCGTGGCGTCGGGGGCCGGGGGGCGTGCGGCGTCGCGGCGCGGGGCGGCGCCCCGTGCTCCCGGGCGCGCGCCGGGTGGGTCCTGGCCGGCCCCGCGCGCGGGGCCACGCGCGCTCGGGCCGCCGTCGCGGCGTGCGCCGCCGCGCCCAGAGCCCGCGCCGTCCTCGCGGCGCGCGTACCCGTCGGCGTACGGGCGCGGGGTGGGCCCGGCCGCGCCGCGTGCTGCGCGATCCGTCCGCCGCTCGCCCGGGGCGCCGCGTCGCCGCTCCGCGTCCGGGCGTGCGTCCCGGGGCAGCGGGCGGCGGGCGGCGCCGTCGGCGGGCCCGCCGTCGTCGCGCCGGCCGTCGTCGCGCGGGCGCGGGGGGCCGCCGCGCCGGTTCGGCTCGCGTGCGCCGGCCGGCCCGCCCGGGGT
>NZ_JBHVJC010000015.1:0-31120 GCF_042799315.1 Streptomyces sp. NPDC057702
TGCGCCGGCCGGCCCGCCCGGGGTCGCTCCCCCGCGTGGCAGGGGACGCTCCGGGCGCTGGCCCGGGTCGCGGCGCGGCGGGCGCGCGGCCCGTGAGCCCTCGCCCCGCTCCCGGCGCGCCTCGCGCGCGGCGCGGCGCTCCTCCCACTCGCGCGCGCCGCGTAGCGCCTCACCGTCCCGGGGCTGGCGCGGGGGCCGGGCGCCGTCGGGGTCACGGCGATCGCGCCGGTCACCCGGCTCGCGGGGGTCCTGGGGTTCCCGGCCGGTCATCCTCGGCCTCCGTCGGGGAAGTGCGGCACGACGTCACCTGCCGGAGGTCGGGGTGGGGTTCGCTGGCGTGTCGGCGTCGGGCGCCGGGGGCTGGCCGGTGGGCGCGGGCGGGGTGGGGGGCACGGCCGGCTGCCCGGCGCTCGGCGTGGTGCCCGGGGCCGGGTCGGGGGTCGAGGGCCCGGACGTCGCGGAGGGCGTCGCCTCGGCGCCCGGTGGGACCGGTGTCGCGGCGGCGCCGGCGCCGCCGGACGGAGCGGCGGGCGGCGCCACGGGAGATGGGCTGGTGGGTCGCAGCGCGGGCGGGGGCGTGGCCGTGGGCGCGCCGCGCGTCGTCGGCTCGGTGGTCACCGGCGCGGGCACGCCGCGTACGGTGCCGTCGGGGTTGAGGAACACCGGTCCGCCGCCCGGTACCAGGCCCAGCTCGCGGGCGCGCCGCTGGAGGGTGTGCGGCTGCGCGAGCTCGTCCACCTCCTGCTGGAGCGCCTGCTGCTCGTCCGTCAGGTCGTTGGTCTGGCGCTCCAGTCGGCTCAGTTCGAAGGAGCCCTGGTTGAGCGAGGAGTTCAGCAGCAACAGGGTGATCAGCCCGGAGCCCAGCAGGACGACGACCAGCAGGACGAACGGGGCGCGCCGGGCCGGGCCCCCACCCGCAGGCCGCAGCCGCACCAGCCGGTTCACCCGGCCGTCGCCGGTGCGCTGTCGCGGGCCGCTCACCGGACCTCCTCGCGGATGCGCTGCGCACCCCGCAACCGGGCCGGGGCGGCGCGCCGGTTCTCGGCGACCTCCTCCTCGGTGGGCAGCTCGGCCCCGCGCGTGAGCAGGCGCAGGCGCGGCTGGTAGCGCTCGGGGACGACGGGCAGCCCCGGTGGCGCGGTGTTCGCGGCTCCGGCCGCGAAGACCTGCTTGACCAGCCTGTCCTCAAGGGAGTGGTAGGCGAGTACGGCGATCCGGCCGCCGACGGTCAGGCGGGACACGGCGGCCGGGATGGCGCGCTCGACGCTCCGCAGCTCGCCGTTGACCTCAATGCGCAGGGCCTGGAACGTGCGCTTGGCGGGGTTGCCGCCGGTGCGCTTGGCGGCCTGCGGCAGCGCGTCGCGGATCAGCTCGACCAGGCGGGCGCTGTGTCCGAAGGGCTCCTTCTCGCGTTCCCGCACGATCGCGTCCACGATCTTGCGCGCGAACTTCTCCTCGCCGTACGTCCGCAACACCCGCACCAGATCGCCCGGCGGGTAGGTGTTGAGCACCTCGGCGGCGCTGATCCCGGTGCTCTGGTCCATCCGCATGTCCAGGGGCGCGTCCTGGGCGTAGGCGAAGCCGCGGTCGGCCTCGTCCAACTGCATGGAGGACACGCCGAGGTCGAACAGGACGCCCTGGACGCGCCGGATCCCCAGCCGGTCCAGGACCTCGGGCAGCTCGTCGTAGACCGCGTGTACCAGGGTGGCGCGTTCGCCGTAGGGAGCCAGGCGTTCGGCGGAGAGCCTGAGCGCGGCCGGGTCGCGGTCGAGCGCGACGAGCCGGGCGGCGGGAAAGGCCGCCAACAGCGCCTCGCTGTGTCCACCGAGCCCCAGCGTGCAGTCCACCACCACCGCCCCAGGCTCGGCGAGCGCCGGAGCGAGCAGGTCCAGACAGCGCTGGAGCATCACGGGAACGTGGAGAGCGTTGCTGCTCATGCGCCCTTCCAGGGAGGGTGAGCGGGCCGCGTGCCGCCGGGTCCCCACCCGCTCGCTGAAGGGGAAGCGGCCTACTGGCGCCGGGGAAGTGACGTCAGGCGGCCGGGAGCGGGAGGAGGCCGAGTGGCACGCGTACGCCGCACACGCGCGGGAGATTTGTCGATTCAAGGGGAGCGCCACGTCTCCCACTTCGCGTCACTTTAGTCCACTCGTCCCCTCGGTCAACCAACTGGCCAGCGCGTCTCCTACGCGTTCTTCACCATCGGATTCACCCGTACGGCGCAGCCAACCACCCCCTGTGGGTTACCTCACACGGAGCCGGGTTGATCGCCTTTACCCGACCCTCTCGCGGCGTTTCGGGTCGCCGGCCGTTACGGTCGTGCCATGTCGACCTCCGCACCTTCGCCCCTGCCCTCCTCCCCTGACCATGACTCCGCCGCCGTGGGAACGGTGACCGACTCCCTCGTCGCGGCCAACACGCGGTACGCCGCCACGTTCAGCGATCCCGGTATGGACGCCCGCCCGGTGCGCCAGGTCGCGGTCGTCGCCTGCATGGACGCCCGGCTCGACCTGCACGCCGCGCTCGGTCTCGAACTGGGCGACTGCCACACCATCCGCAACGCGGGCGGCGTCGTGACCGACGACATCATCCGCTCCCTGACGATCAGCCAGCGGGCGCTCGGCACCCGCAGCGTGGTCCTGATCCACCACACCGGCTGCGGTCTGCTCAGCCTGACCGAGGACTTCCGGCACGAGATCGAGGAGGAGGTCGGTCAGCGTCCCGCGTGGGCGGTGGAGGCCTTCCGCGACCTGGACGCGGACGTGCGGCAGTCGATGCAGCGGGTGCGCACCTCGCCGTTCCTGCTCCACACCGACGACGTACGCGGCTTCGTCTTCGACGTGACCACCGGGCTGCTGCGCGAGATCGCTCCCCGCGCCTGAGTGCCGCGCCACCCGGCCGTCGGGCCGCGCGAGCGACCTGCGATCATGGCGGGCCGCGCGCCCGACGGCCGGGGCGGTCCGGCCATGCGCCAGACTGGCGCCGCGGACGTGGCTGACCACACCACGGAGCGGCGCCGAATCCGCCGCAACTCCCCCAGCTCCGACATTTCGCCCCGGGTTATCCACAGGCGAGTGACGGGCAACGGCAAGGGCGGCAAGAATGCCTAGGTGGCACCACCCCTCGCCGTCGCGGGGCTCTGGTGTCGGTGTTTGGGGTGGGCCGGGTCCACGATGGGGACGCGGTTTGGGGAACGGGCCGAGGAGGGCCGGGTGACGACCTATGACGAGCGAGCGAGCCTCAGCGATCTGACCGCCACAGCGGATCGAGTCCGCAGGTCGGTGGAGGAAGTGATCGAGGGCAAGCCCGAGGTCGTGCGGCTTTCGCTGACCGTGCTGCTCGCCGAGGGGCATCTGTTGATCGAGGACGTGCCGGGGGTGGGCAAGACGATGCTCGCCAAGGCCCTGGCGCGTTCCATCGACTGCTCGGTGCGCCGAATTCAGTTCACGCCCGACCTGCTGCCGTCGGACATCACCGGGGTGAGTGTCTACGACCAGCAGCGCAAGGAGTTCGAGTTCAAGCCGGGCGCGATCTTCGCGCAGATCGTGATCGGCGACGAGATCAACCGCGCCTCCCCCAAGACCCAGTCAGCCCTCCTGGAGTCCATGGAGGAGCGCCAGGTCACCGCGGACGGCGAGACGCACGAGCTGCCCAGCCCCTTCATGGTGGTGGCCACGCAGAACCCGGTCGAGATGGAGGGCACGTATCCGCTGCCCGAGGCGCAGCGCGACCGCTTCATGGCCCGCGTCTCGATCGGCTACCCGCACCCGGAGGCCGAGCTCCAGATGCTCGACGTGCACGGCGGCGTCTCCCCGCTGGACGACATGCGGCCGGTCGCGCACGCGGACGACATCGTCAAGCTGGTCGAGGCGGTGCGTGCGGTGCACGTCGCCGAGCCCGTGCGGCGCTACGTCGTCGAGATCGTCGGCGCCACCCGCCGCCACCCCGAGCTGCGCCTGGGCGCCTCGCCACGGGCCACACTGCACCTGGTGCGCGCCGCGAAGGCGGCAGCCGCGCTCGGCGGCCGGGAGTACGTACTGCCGGACGACGTGCAGGCACTGGCCACCTCCGTCCTCGCGCACCGCCTGCTGCCCACGGCACAGGCCCAGCTCAACCGCCGCACCTCGGAGCAGATCATCGGCGAGATCCTGCACCGCACGCCGGTGCCCTCGCCGTACGGCCAGCAGCCTCCGGGCGCCCGGAGGGCGTGATGTCGGCCGGGGGGACGCCGGTGGACCACGACCCCGGCCTCGGGGGTGCGCGCGCGGCGCTCGCCGGACTGACCACGCGCGGCAGGTCCTTCCTGGCCGCCGGCGGCGCCGCCGCGGTGTGCAGCTTCGTGCTCGGGCAGGCCGACCTGTTGCGGGTGGGGCTGCTCCTGGTCGCGCTGCCACTGGTGTGCGTGGCCGTGGTCTACCGCACCCGGTACCGGGTGGCGGGCAGCAGGCGGCTGGACCCGGGTCGGGTGCCGGCGGGCTCGGAGGCCAGGGTGCAGCTCCGGATCGACAACGTCTCGCGCCTGCCCACCGGCGTGCTGATGCTCCAGGACCGGGTGCCGTACGTGCTGGGCCCCCGGCCCCGCTTCGTGCTGGACCGGGTGGAGACGGGGGGCCGGCGCGAGGTCTCCTACCGGGTGCGTTCCGACCTGCGCGGGCGCTATCCGCTGGGGCCGCTGCAACTGCGACTGACCGACCCGTTCGGCATGTGCGAGCTGACCCGGGCCTTCAGCGGGTACGACACGCTGACCGTGGTGCCACGGGTCGAGCCACTGCCTCCCGTCCGGCTCTCGGGCGAGGCACCGGGGTACGGGGACGGGCGGCACCGCTCGCTGGCGCTGGCCGGCGAGGACGACGTGATCCCGCGCGGCTACCGACACGGTGACGACCTGCGCCGGGTGCACTGGCGCTCCACCGCGCGCCACGGCGAGCTGATGGTGCGCCGCGAGGAGCAGCCCCAGCGCGCCCGCTGCACGGTGCTGCTCGACACCCGTCGGCTGGCGTACCAGGGCGCGGGCCCCGACTCCCCCTTCGAGTGGGCCGTCTCGGGCGCCGCCTCGGCTGCGGCGCACCTGCTGGAGCGCGGCTACTCGGTGCGCCTGCTCACCGACACCGGCAGTTCGGTACCCGGCCAGGACAGCGGCGGCGGCCACACCAGTTCGCACGATTCGGCCGACGCCGCCGGGCTGCTGCTCGACACGCTCTCGGTGGTGGAGTACTCGGACGGCGCGGGTCTCTCCCGCGCGTACGACGTCCTGCGCGGTGGCAACGAGGGGCTGCTCGTCGCCTTCCTCGGCGAGCTGGACGAGGAGCAGGCGACGCTGGTGGCCCGGATGCGCCAGCGCGGTGGCGCGGCCGTGGCGTTCGTCCTGGACGGCGCCGCGTGGGCGCGCGGGACGGCGGGGGCACGACCCCAGCCGTTGGACGCGCGGCTGCGGCTGTTGCGGGACGCGGGTTGGGCGGCCCTGCCGGTCGCCCCGGGCATGCCGCTGCCCGAGTTGTGGCGGCAGGCGGACCAGTATCGGACGCACCACGGCGGCATCGCGGCGCCCGGCGCGGCGAACGGAGGCTGGGCATGAGTGGAAGCGCACGGCTGGCGCTGTGTGCGACGGTGGCCACGCTGGCGGCGAGCTGCGCCCTGCTACCGCTCGTCGACGCCTCCGGCTGGCTGCTGCTCGCGGTGGCGCTGCTGACGCTCCAGTCCGGCGTCGGGGTGCTGGCGCGCCGCGTCCCGCTGGCGCGCCCGCTGACCATCCTGACCCAGGCCCTGGCCGGGCTGCTGCTGTTGACCGTGTCCTTCGCCCGTGAGCAGGCGGTGGCGGGCGTGTTGCCGAGCCCCGGCGTCTTCCGCGAGCTGGGCCGGTTGCTGTCCGCGGGCGTCGATGACGTCGAGCGGTACGCCATACCGGCGCCCAGCACCACGGGCATCGAGTTGCTCCTGGTCGGCGGCGTGCTCGCGATCGGTCTGGTGGTGGACGCGCTCGCGGTGACGTTCCGCAGCGCCGCCCCCGCCGGGCTGCCGCTGCTCGCGCTGTTCTCCATCGCGGCGGGCCTGTCCGACGGCGGGAGCGACTGGCTGTGGTTCCTGGCGGCCGGCGCGGGCTTCCTCGTGTTGCTGCTGGCCGAGGGCCGCGATCGGCTCTCCCAGTGGGGCCGCGTCTTCGGTGGCGGTGGTCCGCGTGGGCAGGGGCGCGCGTCTTCGGGCCTGGACAGCGCGGGCATGACGTCGCTGTCACCGGTGCGCACCGGCCGCAGGATCAGTGTGCTCGCGCTCGGCATCGCGTTGGCCGTGCCCGCCGTGCTCCCGTCCCTGGACGGCGGCCTGCTCGACCACCGGTCCGGCGACGGCTCGGGAGGCGACGGCAGGGGCGGCACCATCGCGGCGATCAACCCCGTGGTGTCGCTGAAGGACAACCTCAACCAGCCGGAGAACACGGAGGTGCTGCGCTACCGCACCTCGGCCCCCAAGACGAACGACATGTACCTGCGCGTCGTGGCCCTCGACCAGTTCAACGGCTCCAGCTGGAAGCCGTCCAAGCGCCGCGTCCAGGACATCCCGGACCCCCTGCCGACCGCGCCCGGGCTCAGCTCCGACATCCGCACGACCCCGGTCGAGACGACGATCACCGCGGCTGACGTGTATGCCCAGGTGTGGCTCCCGCTCCCCTACCCGGCGTCGGCGCTGCGGCTGGACGGGAACTGGCGCTTCGAGCCCGAGGGCCGCACGGTCGTCGGCGACCGGGGGCAGAACGCGCGCGGCATCCGGTACGAGGTGTCCAGCCTGGCCGTGGAGCCCACCGCCGGCCAGCTCGCCCAGGCCCCGCCCCCGCCACCGAGCCTGCTGCGCGAGTACACCAAGGTGCCCGACTCGCTGCCGGGCATCGTGTCCGAGAAGGCGACCGAGATCACCCAGGGCGCCCGGAACGCCTACGAACAGGCCGTCAAGCTGCAGGACTGGTTCTCCCTTGAGGGCGGCTTCCGCTACGACACCCAGGTGGACGCGGGCGAGGACAACCAGGCCATCGCCCGCTTCCTCCAGCAGCGCGAGGGGTTCTGCGTCCACTTCTCGTACGCGATGGCGGCGATGTCCAGGACGCTCGGCATTCCCGCCCGTGTCGCGGTCGGCTTCACGCCGGGCACCGCGCAGGCGGACGGTTCGATGTCGGTGGGCCTGCGGGACGCGCACGCCTGGCCCGAGTTGTACTTCGAGGGTGTCGGCTGGACGCGCTTCGAGCCCACGCCCAGCCGTGGCAGCGAGCCGGACTACACCGTCGAGGACACTCCCTCGGACGAGGACCCCACCCAGCCGCTGCCGCAGCCGACCCGTTCGGACGAGCCGTCGCCCCGCCCGTCGGCGTCCGAGAGCTGCACCGCCGACATGAAGCGCCTGGGCGAGTGCGGTGGGCCCGCCCCCAGCGGACCGGACGACGACGACAGGGGCAGCGGGCTTCCCTGGGTCAGGATCACCCTGATCGGCGTGGGCGCGCTGGCGGTGGCGATCATCCCGGTGCTGCCCCTGCTGTGGCGGACGCGGATACGGTCGCGGCGGCTGGGCACCTCGACGGGTCGTACCCCGGAGGCCGCCGCCGCGCGGACGGTGGCCGCCTGGGAGGAGCTGCTCGACACCGGGTGGGACTACGGCATAGCGCCGGACGAGTCGCTGACCCCGCGCGGGGCCGCGGCCCGGATCGTTGCCCAGGGCCAGCTGACCGGAGTGCCGGCCGAGGCCGCGCACCGGGTGGCGGCGGCGGTGGAGGAGACCTGGTACGCGCCACGGCCCCGCCCGGTCACGGGCCTGGCGGAGGACGTGCGCCAGGTGGCGGTCGGGCTGCGCGAGGCGGCCACCAAGCCGGCGAGGTTGCGTGCCCTGCTCCTCCCGCGCTCGGCGGCGCGGGTCGCCACGGAGGCCGCCCAGTACCGGGCCGCGCTGCTCGACCGCTGGCGCGCCTCCGCGTGGCAGCGCAAGCTGACCAGCCTGCGCCTGCCGACCCGCCAGCGGAGCTGAGCCACCGCCCCGCGCGCGGGCGCCCGCACCACCGGCGGGCGCCCGCACCACCCCCTGGTACGCGTCACGCCGCGCCCGCCGACACGGGGCGGGGCCCTCAACCGGTCCAGCGGGCCCGACCGCCGGCCCGGCCCGGCCCCGCCTGGTCTGGCCCGGTCCCGCCTGGCCCTGACCCCCGCGGCCCGGTCGCGGGCTCCCAGTCACTCGGGCACCCCCGCCCCCGAGGGCGACAGCGTCCGCCGGCGCACCGCTCTCGATCACGCGCGACACGGGCCGGGCGGGGGCGGACGGGGCGAGGGGCGACATCCTCGATGCGGCGCGACCGGTTCCGGAGCAGCCCGTCCGGGTCACGGCGACTCCGGCCGGCACCGCCCGGAGCACGACCACCCCAACCGGGACCCGTCAGCACTACGGTCGCACCGGTCCGCGCCGCGCACCACGCCCCACACCGGTCAGCCGCACGACAGTGCCGCGCTTCCTCCCCTCGCGCGCGCCACGCGGGCGGCGGGGTCGGGGGCGGTCACGTGGCGGGGCGGAGGTGGTCGCGCGTCGCGATCGGTCCCGCGTCGCGCGGCCCAGGAAAGACAAAAGAGCTGTGGGGGATGACATCGCCGAACGCGATGTTTCACCCACAGCTCTTCACTGACGAACGTGGTTCAGGGGGAGACTCAGGGTCGTGATCTGGATGTCGACCATGCGTCGGCGGGGCTTCCGTCGTCCAGGACGCCCACGCCGTCGCGCTTCCGGAGTGCGGTGATTCCCTAGTGGCCCTGCTCGTCGCGGCGGCGCTGCCACCGCTCCTCGATACGGTTCATCACCGAACGACGCTGCTGACGACTTGACCTGCGCGGCCCCGCCGTCCCGCCACCGCCCGCTGTCTGCGCCTGCTCGCCCGGCTTGGGTGCCTTGCGCCAGCCGGTCACGGCCAACACGGCGCAGCCCAGCATGACGAGGAACCCTACGACGCTGATCCAGATCTGCTGGGCGACCATCCCAGCCATGAGGAGCGCGATGCCCGCCAGAAAACCCGCGACCGCCTGGTAGACCCGTCGCCGGGTGTACGTGCGCAGGCCGCTACCCTCAAGCGCTGTCGCGAACTTGGGATCTTCGGCGTACAGCGCTCGCTCCATCTGCTCGAGCATGCGCTGCTCGTGCTCCGAGAGCGGCACGGAGTCCTCCTACTCGTCGGTCGCGGGGGGCGACCGGGGTGCGACCCTTCCAGGATAGGCAGGGAATCGCCCCCGTGAAACCCGCCCCTCTGCGCCAATTCACCCACCAGTACCGCAGTGGTGCCTGATAGCTCTGAGACGTCCATTCCCCACCCACCGACCCGCCATGCCGGACCGTGTGCTCTCGATCATACGGGGGGAACGGGCTGATCGGGTGGCCTGTGGTCGACTGCACGCCGGTCCGGGGGCCATTGTCACGCGCTAGCCCACGCGAGTGACGGATGGGGTAACAGTCACGGTCGCTCGGCCAGTACGTGCAACTGGGTGGCGACGGAGTGGAAGGCGGGCAGTTCCGCCGCCGCGGCCTCCAGCCGGAGCAGCGCGTCCATGGCACCGGGCTCGGTGTCCACCAGGACTCCGGGAACCAGGTCCGCGAAGACCCGCACGCCGTGCACCGCGTCCACGCGCAGCCCGGCCGCCGTCACCAGCTCGGAGAGCTGGTCGGCCGTGAAGCGCCGGGGCACCGGGTCGCCCTCGCCCCAGCGGCCCGCCGGGTCGGTGAGCGCCTGCCGGGCCTCGGTGAAGTGGCCGGCCAGGGCGCGGGCGAGCACGGCGCCGCCGAGGCCGGCCGCGAGCAGGCTCAGGACACCCGCGGGCCGCAGCGCCGCGACGGCGTTGCGCACGCCCTCGGCCGCGTCGTCCACGTACTCCAGGACGCCGTGGCAGAGCACGACGTCGTACCCGCCGCGCTCCACCACGTCGAACAGGCCGTGCGCGTCGCCCTGCACACCGCGCACGCGGTCGGCCACGTCCGCCTCGGCGGCCCGGCGCTCCAGCGCGAAGAGCGCGTTGGGGCTGGGGTCGACGACGGTGACGCGGTGGCCGAGCCGGGCGACGGGCACGGCGAAGTTGCCGGTCCCGCCGCCGGTGTCCAGGACGTCCAGGGTCTCGCGCGCACCCGCGCCACCCTGGTGCTCGGCCTTGGCCCGGCGGTCCAGGGCGTCCTTGAGGACATCCCAGACCACGGCGGTACGCAGGGATGCGCGGGGGCGCAACGGATCTGACACAGCGGGTGGCTCCTCGGCGCGGCGCCGACACGGCCTGCGGCGGTGTCGGCGAGAAGATGACGTCGTAGAACCCCAGCCTATTGCCTCCGGCGGTGCGTCCGGTCGCGCGGTGCGCTCAGCCCTCGGCCACGTCCTCGCGCGGGGTCTGTCGAGGCAGCACGGGTTGCAACACCAGCATGCGCTCCACGATGCGCAGGAACATGCCGGCGTCACGCACCAGGTCGTCCGCGTCGCGGTCGCTGGCCGCGCCGCGTATGCCCGCCTCGGCACGCGCCCGGCGGGTGGCGCCGGAGGCGAACAGCGCGCTCCATTCGGTCAGTTCCGGCGTGACCTCCGGCAGCAGCTCCCAGGCGCTGCGGATGCGCTGCCGCCGCCGCGAGCCGACCTCGGGGCGGGCGTGGACGGCGAGGACGGCGGCGGCGGTGCGCAGCGCCGCGAGGTGGGCGGTGGCGAAGCGCTCGTTGGGCGCCGACAGCGCGGCGGCCTCCTCCAGCCCCTGGTGGGCCTGGGTGAGCAGGTCGAGGGCCGCGGGCGGAGCCGTGGCACGGCGGATGACGGGATGGACATCGCTCGCGGGGCCGGGCAACGAGGGGGCAGCGGCGGCACGGTGCCGTCGTGCGGCGGCGGTACTGGCCATGACGAACCTCCTGTCGTCGTCGGGCGGCCCTCCGTGTGGTAAAGGGACCGCCGTATGTGCCCATCGTGGGGCACACCACTGACAATCGGCGCTGACCTGCGTAAACACCCGAACCAGCGGGGCGGGAGGCCGTGCTGGCGCCCGGCTGGCGCGCGGGTGTCACCGGCCTCGCCCGCCTCGGCGTACGCGTCACCTCCCCCGATGACCGACCGGCACGCTCCGGCACCCACCACATCGAGCCGATCGGTCGGGCCCTCGCGGCGAGGGCGGCGTGGACAGGGCCGGGTGACGTACCCGGGTGGAGGGAGGGCGTCCGCGCCGTGCATACTTTTTAGACTGACCAGTCAGACCAAAGGAGTCCCGTGTTCCGTTCCCCTCGTTCCGTCGAGGAGGCTCACTCCCGGTCCGGGGCCGCCGTCACGGCCGAGGGGCTGGGCGTACGCGGCCCACGCGGCTGGGCCTTTCGCGACGTCACCGTGACGGCGGAGCCCGGCGCGCTGATCGCGATCGCGGGCCCGTCCGGCTCCGGCCGTACCTGCCTGCTGCTCGCGCTCACCGGCCGGATGCGCGTCGCCGCCGGGTGGGCCGAGGTGGCCGGGCACCGCCTGCCTCAGCAGATGACGGCCGTACGGCGCGTCACCGGGCTCGGCCCCGTCCCCGGCGTGTCCGACCTCGAACCCTCGCTCACCGTCGCCGAGCAGCTGCGTGAACGCGCCCTTCTCGCGCGCCGGTTCGGCTCGTTGCGCGGCCTGCTCCGGCCGCGCTCCGTGCGTGCGGCCGAGTCGCGCGCACGCATCGCGGACGCGCTGGCGCGCGCCGGCCTGGACCCCGCGACCCTGCCCAAGGGACCGCGTACGGCCGTGCGTGACCTGGAGCGCCTGGAGGCGCTGCGCCTGTCGGTCGCCCTCGCGCTCGTCGACGCCCCACGGTTGCTGGCCGTCGACGACACGGACCTCAAGCTGTCGCCGGCCGACCGGGCCGACGCGTGGGCGATGCTGCGCGCGATCGCGGTGGACGGCACGACCGTGCTCGCGGTGTGCGGCGAACCACCCGAGGACGCCGTCGTGGTCTCGACCAGCCGCCACGCGCGCGGGAGGGACGGGGGCCCACCGACCGGCGCGCCCGTCACGGACTCCACCCCGGACCGCGCCACGGGACCCGCCGCGCCCCCTGCCCCGGGCCCCGACCCGGAACGGGGCGACGAACAGCGCGGGACGCACCCGCCACACGCGTACGACAAGCACGAGAAGGGGGCGTCCGATGCGATCGCCGAAGCTGGCCGCACTTGAGTTGAAGCGGTTCGGCCGGGGCCGACTGCCGCGCGCCGCGCTCGCCGCGATGATGCTGCTCCCCCTGCTGTACGGGGCGCTGTACCTGTGGTCCTTCTGGGACCCGTACGACCGGCTGGACAAGATCCCGGTCGCCCTCGTGAACGACGACAAGGGCGCCGCGCTGGACGGTCAGCGACGGGTCGTCGGCGACGAGCTCGTCAAGGGCCTGCGGGACAGCGCCACCTTCGACTGGCACGAGACCAGCGCCGAGAAGGCGCGCGCGGGCGTGGAGGACGGCACGTACTACCTGTCACTGACCGTGCCCGCCGACTTCAGCGGGCGGATCGCGTCCAGCTCGGGCGACGCACCGGAGGCCGGCGCGCTGAGGGTGCGCACCAACGACGCCAACAACTACATCGTGGGGCAAATCTCCCGCAGCGTCTTCTCCGAGGTGCGCGCCGCCGCCTCGGCCAAGGCCTCGCGCGGCTTCTACGACAAGATCTTCGTGAGCTTCTCCGACATCCACGGCAGGACGGCGGAGGCCGCCAAGGGCGCCGACCGGCTCGGCGAGGCCATCGGCGACGCGAAGGACGGCGCCGACGCGATCCACAAGGGGCTGGACAAGGCCGAGAAGGGCAGCGACTCCCTCAAGGGCGGCGTGACGAAGCTGCACTCCGGCGCGGGCCGCCTCAAGAGCGGCGCGGACGACGTCGCCGAGGGCACCCAGCAACTCGCCGACAAGGTCAACGGCGCCTACCGCGACAACGCCCAGGCCCGCGCCTTTCTCAAGGACCACGGCGCGGACATCGGCGAGGCCGCCCGGCTCGTGGCGGCCACCGCGCAGCGCGTCGGCGACAACCTCGACACGCTCCCCGAGACCACCGCCACCACGGCCCGCGAGGCCCGCACGGCCGCCGACGACCTGGCCGCCGAGCACCGACGGCAGTGCGCGACCCTCGGGCCCTCGGCACGGCCCGAGGCCAGCGGCGTACCGGGCAACGCGCCCAGCCCCGGTGTGAACCCCGGCGCGCCGGCGACCGGCGCCGCGTCCCCGGCCGCGCCGAGCGCGCGCCCCGACGCCGCCGCCCGGCCCGGCACGCCCGAGCGGGAGTCCGGTACGCCCGCTCCGGTGCCGGGCTCCGTGTGCGCCTCCCTCAAGAACGGCGTGGACGCCGCGGAGCGCGCCGCCGACGTGGCCCACGACCTGGACGCGCTGGTGCGGGAGAACACCACGGGCCTGGACACGCTCGCCCGCGACCTGGGCGACGTGCACGACAAGGCCGCCTGGCTGGCGCGGCACGCCCCCAACCTGAGCAAGGACGTCGACGCCGCCGTCACCAAGATCAACGCGCTCAACGGCGGCGCGCACCGGGTCGCCACCGGCGCCGGGGACCTGCACAGCGGGCTCAAAGGCGCCAAGAGCGGGGCGACGAACCTGCACATGGGCGTCGACGACCTGCACACCGGCGCGGGCAGCCTGAACGGCGGCCTGTTCAAGCTGGTGGACGGCTCGCGGAAGCTGTCCGGTGGCCTGCACGACGGCGCCGGGAAGATCCCCGACTACGACAAGAAGGAGCGGGACGCCCGTACGGAGGTGATGGCCGATCCCGTGCAGCTCGCCTCGCGGTCGATGCACGCGGCGCCCAACTACGGCACCGGGTTCGCGCCGTACTTCATCCCGCTGTCGCTGTGGGTCGGCGCGATGGTGGCGTACATGCTCATCCAGCCGCTGAACCGGCGCGCGCTGGCCGCCGGGGCCTCGCCGGTGCGGATCGCGCTGGCCGGGTGGCTGCCCGTCGCGGCGGTCGGGGCGCTCCAGGTGGTGGTCCTGATGGGCGTGTTGCACTGGGGGCTCGGTCTGCGGATGGCTCGGGCCGGCGGCACCGTGGCCTTCCTGTCGCTGGTCACCTGCTGCTTCGCGGCGATCGTGCAGTGGTTGAACGCGCGCTTCGGCCCGGCCGGGCGGATCCTGGTGCTCGCGGTACTGATGTTGCAGCTGACGTCGGCGGGTGGCACCTACCCGGTGCAGACGAGCCCGGCGTTCTTCAACGCCCTGCATCCGTTGCTGCCGATGAGCTACGTCGTCGAGGCGCTGCGCCGGCTGATCACCGGCGGCGACCTGGCGCCGGTGTGGCAGGGCAGCGTGGTGCTGCTCGCCTTCACCCTCGGCGCGCTCGCCCTGACCGCGATCACGGCCCGGCGCCGGCAGGTGTGGTCCATCGATCGGCTGCATCCGGAGCTCACCCTGTGAACCGCCCGGGCCCACCACCCCCGTCGGCGGGCAGAATCGGAGCCATGAACACCAGCGCCACGCCCACCCCGAAACGACCCACGGGGCCACCCGCCGACACGCGCCGTGGGGCGACGCGGCGCAAGCTCTTCGAGGCCGCCGTCACGCTCATCGCGGAACAGGGCTTCTCCGCCACCACCGTCGAGGAGATCGCCGAGCGGGCCGGGGTGGCCAAGGGCACCGTCTACTACAACTTCGCCAGCAAGTCGGTGCTCTTCGAGGAGCTGTTGCGGCACGGCATCGAGTTGCTGCGGGACGCGTTGCAGGAGGCCGCCGACGAGGTGAGCGCGCGCGGGGGCGGCAGCGTGGACGCGCTCGACGCCATGATCCGCTCCGGGCTGGCCTTCATCGACCAGTACCCGGCGCTGACCCAGCTCTACGCGGCCGAGCTGTGGCGCACCAACCGGGCCTGGCAGTCGACCCTGATGGTGGGGCGCGCGGGGGTGCTCGCCGTGATCGAGTCCGTCCTGCGGGAGGGGGTGGCCGGGGACGAGCTGAGCACGGAGATCGACATCGCCCTGACGGCCTCGGCCCTGTTCGGGATGGTGCTGGTGGCGGCGTTGGACTGGAAGTCGTACCAGCCGCAGCGCACCATCGAGGACGTGCACGCGGCGCTGTCCCTGCTGGTCCAGGGCCGGGTGGGCGGCGCCAGGGCCTCGGGCGCCTAGCCACGCGCGGGGGCACGCCTCCGGGCGCGCGCACGCGGGGGCACGGCAGGGACGGCTGACGCGGGCGACGGGGCCCACCGCGCGCCGGTGGCGCCGGTCGCCGGCGCGACACGTACGAAAGCGCTGTTCTGGTGTCGACCGGTGCTGCCGGCCGACCCCAGAACAGCGCCTCCCCCGTACTCCCCCGTGCCCCGGTACTCCCCCGTACCCGCAGCCCCGGGCGGCTGCCTTTCCACGGGCTCCCCCGAGCCAACCCGCCCCCCGTCTCGGCCGGTTCGCCGCGTCGCTCCGCCGCCCCGTGTCGGCGGTGTGACCCAGCGCCCCTGCCGCGCCCTCACTCTCCCTTCCGCACGGGTCGGGCCCCATCCGCGCGCCTACTCAACTGGGTGACTGAGTACCTCTACCTACGTCGTGAGCGGCGGCGCCCTGGTCAGGGCCGGGCGGGGGCGTTGTCACAGGGGGCGGATAGGGTCGCTGGCATGGCACGGATTGCGGTGATCGGCGCCGGGATGGGCGCGATGGCAGCCGCCGCCAGGCTGGCCGTCGCGGGCCACCGGGTGGCGGTGTACGAGCGCGGCTCCACGCACGGCGGTGGTGTGGGACGCCTGACACGGGACGGGTTCGCCTTCGACACCGGCCCCGGGTTGCTGCACCTGCCCGCCGTCTACCGCGACCTGTTCGTCAAGACCGGCAAGGAGCCGCTGGAGCGGTGTGTCGAGCTGCGCCAGGTGGACCCGGCCGTCGCCCACGTCTTCGCGGACGGTACGCGGGTCGCGCTGCCCAACGCCTCCCGGGCCGGCGTGGTCGACGCGCTGGACGGCGCGTTCGGCGCCGGGGCCGGCGAGCGGTGGAGCGACCTGGTCAACCGCGCGCGCGAGGTGTGGGACGCCACCCGGCGCCCGCTGCTGGAGGAGCCGTTGCCCGCGGACCGCTCCGCGCTCGGCGGCGACCCGTATCCGGCGTTGCGGCGCGGCTGGTTCCAGCGCGGCCCGGCCCCGCTGGCCAGGGTCGCCCGGCGCGAGCTGGCCGACCCCCGGCTGGCCGCGCTCCTGGAGAGCCGCGCCCTGGCGTACGGCCTCGATCCGCGCCAGGTGCCGGCCAGCGCGAGCGTGCTCGCCTATCTGGAGCAGACCTTCGGAAGCTGGTACGCGCGGGGCGGGACGCGCGCGCTGGCCGACGCGTTGCACGCGCGCTGTCTGGCCCGCCGGGTGGAGTTCTTCTTCGGCGCGGAGGCCAGCGCCGTACTCACCAGGGACGGTCGCGCGGCCGGCGTCGTGCTGGCCGACGGCACCACGGTCGAGGCGGACGCGGTGGTCGCCGGGGTGAGCCCGGGGCGGCTGGCCCGGCTGCTCCCGCCGGAGGTCGCCGCCGCCGCGCCGGCCGGCGCTGACGGCGCCGTGGACGGCGAGGGCGGCGCGCTCGGCCGGTTCTCGGTGCTGCTGGCGTTGCGCGGCGCCCGACCGGCGGAGACCGCGCACCGCACGGTGGTGCATCCGGCCGACCGGGACGCGGAGTACGCGCAGTTGTTCCCCGGCCGCGCGGGGCGGCGCCGGACGTCGGTCCCGGCGGTCGGCGGGGTGGCCGCGCGGCCGACGGTGACGGTGCTGCGCCCGGACGACCCGGAGCTGGTGCCCGACGCCGAGCATGAGGCGATCACGGTGACCGCCGCCGCGCGCCCGCACGGCGCGGTGGACTGGACGGACCCGGCGCTGGCCGAGCAGGCGGCGGAGCGGCTGGTGACCGTGGCCCAGGCGGCGGTGCCGGGGCTGCGCGACCGGCTGCTGTGGCGGGAGACACGCACGCCACACGACACGGCCCGGGACACGGGTGTGGCCACCGGTGGCGTGCCCGCCCCCGCGCTCGCGGGAGCCGACGGCCGGTTCCTGGCCGCTCCGAACCCAGGGCCGCTGCCGGGGCTGTACCGGGTGGGTGGCTGGTCACATCCGGGCGGCGGCCTCGCGCACGCCGGCATGTCGGGCGCCATGGTCGCCGGGCTGATCGTCGATGGCGCCGACTGGCGCGGCTCGCAGTAACGGCCCCGCCGGCCGCGCACCCGGACGGGACCCGTACGCCCTGGTCCGCCAAGCGGGCCAGGAGTCTCGGGCCTGCCGAGCGGGACGGGGCAGGCCGGCCGCGTCGGGCTCGGTACGTCCGGCCCCGTGCCGGCGCCGCCCGAGCCCGACCGGGCACGCGGGCTCAGTAGCGGTACTGGCCGTCCGGGTCGTGGTGCCCGGGGTAGTACGGGTCGGGCTGGCCGGCGGACGGGGCGGGCGGCGGGCTCTCGCCGTCGCGCTGCTGCGGCACCCACGCGCCGTCCGCCGGCGTGTGCGGCGAGTACTGCGGGGGCACGGCGTATCCCTCTCCCGGGTAGCCGCCCTGGTCGTAGCCTGCCTCGCCGAGACCACCCGGGCCCGGGTCGTAGCCGGTGGCGTACCCGCCCTCGGGTCCCGCTCCGTAGCCCGTGGGCTCGGGGTAGGGCGCGGCCGGGTCGTAGCCGCCCGGCGCGTAGGAACCCTGGAGATAGGGGTCCTGCGGGTAGCCCCCCGGGGCGGGCGCCGGCTGGGTGTAGGGGTCGTGCGCGTCCTGGCCGTAGCCGCCCTGGTCGTAGGCGGGCGGGGTGCCCAGCGGGCCCGGTTCGTAGTCGTCCAGCGGTTGGCCGGTGTGCGCGTAGGGGTCGTCGGCCGGCGGGGGCGTGGGAGCGCCGCCGTAGGGCTGCTCGGCGTATCCGGCGTACGGATCGGAGCCGAAGGCGTCGTAGCCGCCCTGGCCGTCACCGGTCGGATAGCCGTGCTGGGCACCGTCGGCGTCCGGGCCCACGTAGGCCGGGTACCCGTCGTAGCCGGCCGCCCCACCGGGGTCGCCGGTCTGGCCGCTGGCGGGCGGGCCGTCGGGCGCGGCGGCGAACGGGGAGTCGGCGGAGTCGGTGCGGTAGATGCCGTAGCCGTCGGTGTCGTCGGGCAGCGGCTCGGGCTGGTAGGTGGGCGTGGCCGGGGGTTCGGCGGGCGGCGGCGGGGACTGCGGCTCGGCGTGGAGGTCGGAGACCCGCAGCGTGGGCTCGGCCGCCGGGGCGCCGCCGCGTCGGCGCCCCGTTCCGCCACTGGTGGCGCGCTCGCCACCGGCCGGGCCGCGCAGCGACCAGCCGGTGGCGAAGCCGCGTCGGAAGGAGAGCGTGACGTAGGTCTGGCCGACCGCGAAGGCCGCCGCGCCGACCCCGATCAGAGGCACCGACCGCAGGACGACGCCGACCACGACGCCGAGGAAGCCGCCGAAGGCCAGCAGCCGCCAGCGCAACCGGGCCTTGTGCTGGAGCAGCACCTCCGCGAGCAGCCACAGCGCGACGATGCCGAACGCACCGTAGAGGACCGCCCAGCCCATGTACGCCCCTCTCGTCCGGCCGCCGCGACGCGGCCGGCCTCGCCGTCAGGGCCGTTGGTGCAGCCCCAGGTTCTCGTAGATCTCCAGCGTGGCCGTGGAGTGATTCAGGGTGATGAAGTGCAGCCCGGGGATCTCTTCGGCCATCAACCGCGCGCACAGCTCGGTGGCGTAGTCGATTCCGATTGAGCGTACAGCCGCCGGATCGTCCTTGACCGCCAGGATGCGCGAGGCGAGTTCGGGCGGGAACGCGGCGTTGCTCAACTGCGCGAAACGCTCGATCTGTCGGACGTTGGTGACCGGCATGATCTCCGGAATGATCGGCGTGGAGCAACCCGCCGCCGCGACCCGATCCCGCAACCGCAGGTAGTCGTCCGGGTAGAAGAACATCTGGGTGATCGCGAAGTCGGCGCCCGCGCGGCACTTGTCGATGAAGTGACCGATGTCGGTCTCCCAGTCGTGCGAGCGCGGGTGCATCTCCGGGAAGGCCGCGACGCCGACGCAGAAGTCGCCGGACTCCTTGATCAGCTCGACGAGCTCGGCGGCGTACGAGACGCCCTCCGGGTGGCGCACCCACTCGCCCATCGGGTCGCCGGGCGGGTCGCCACGGACCGCGAGCATGTTCCGGATGCCCGCGTCGGCGTACTGGCCGATCACGTTGCGCAGCTCGGACAGCGAGTGGTTCACGGCCGTGAGGTGGGCGACCGGGGTGAGCGTGGTGTCGGTGGCGATGCGCTCCGTCGCGCGGACGGTGCCCTCGCGCGAGGAGCCGCCCGCGCCGTACGTCACGGACACGAAGGTCGGAGCGACGGCCTCAATGCGCCGAATGGCGTTCCACAGCGTCCGCTCACCCTTCTCCGTCTTGGGCGCCGCGAACTCGAACGAATACGACTGTTCACCGGATGCCAGGAGTTCGCGCACGGTACGGGCGCGATCGGTCCGGGTGGATGCTGTGCCTAGGGCCATACCAGCAGGTTATCGAGCTGCTGCCGGGGCCCCAACCCCGCGTGGCGATATGCCCGGCTAGCCCGATTCGCCCCTGTCTTCTCGGACGGCCGGCTGTCGGCTACACCGAGCGCTCCCGCACGCGGCGGGCGAGCTCGGCCGTCGCCCCGGCCGGGTCGGCGGCCTCGGTGATGGCGCGCACCACCACGACCCGACGGGCTCCGGCGTCCAGGACCTGGTCCAGGTTGGCGGTGTCGATGCCGCCGATGGCGAACCACGGGCGGTCGGAGTCGAGTGACGCCGCGTACCGCACCAGGGGCAGTCCGGGGGCGTGTCGGCCGGGCTTGGTCGGCGTCGGCCAGCAGGGTCCGGTGCAGTAGTAGTCGACGCCGGGCTCCACGGACGCGGCCCTGGCCTCGGCCTCGGCATGGGTCGAGCGGCCGATCAGCACCTGGTCACCGAGGATCGCGCGGGCCGCCGACACCGGCAGGTCACCCTGGCCCAGATGCAGCACCTGGGCGCCCGGCGGCCGGGCCGCGCGGGTGGCGAAGGCCACGTCGGCACGGTCGTTGACGGCCAGCAGCGCGCCGTGCCGGCGGCACGCCTCGGCGAAGACCGCCAGGTGGTCGAGCTCCTCGGCCGCTTCCATGCCCTTGTCGCGCAGCTGCACGACGTCCACGCCCGCGGCGAGCACCGCGTCGAGGAACTCCGGCAGGTCGCCCTGGCGCTGGCGGGCGTCGGTGCACAGGTAGAGCCGGGCGTCGGCGAGCCGCCGACGGGCGAAGGCCGCCGCGTCCTCGGTGGTCGCGGGGGCGGTGGTGCGGGTGGTGTCGGTGGCTGCGGTGGCCATGGGTGGGCGTCCCCCCGGATCAGCGGCGTACGGGCCGGGCGCGGGTGGCCGGCCCGGCCCGTACGCCGGACGGTTGCGTTCTGCTAAGGGCTGTGCGGGAGCGCGGGCGGCGGGGCGCCGGGGCCGGGCGGCCCCGGTCGGCGCCCGGCCTGGCGCGCCGGCCCTACACCGCGAGCGCCTGCGCCCGGCGCTTCACCTCCGTGCCACGGTTCTCGCGGAGCGCCTGCGCCGGCGTGCCGGGGAGTGTCGGGTCCTCGGTGAAGAGCCACTCCAGCATTTCCTCGTCGGTGAAGCCGTCGTCCCGCAGCAGCGTCAGGGTGCCCACGAGGCCCTTGACGACGCGGCCGTCGCCGATGAACTCGGCTGGCACCTGGAGCGCCCGGTTCTCGCCACGGCGCACCGCGATCAACTGGCCCTCCTTGACCAACTGCCGCACACGGGTCACCTCGACGTCGAGCAGTTCGGCGATGTCGGGGAGGGTGAGCCAGGCAGGGACGAGGGCCTCGGTCTTTGCGTCAATCTCGGTCACGGGACAAGCCTGCCATCTGGGACTGACACTCGGTAGCCGAGGTGGCCCGCCACTCCCCCGCCGTCGCCCACACCACCCGCTATGACCAGCGGTTTCGCGTGACAAGCCGACACGGACGGCCATCTGGCGGCGCCGTCGCCGGCCGCGACCGCTCCCGCGACGAACCGCCCCGGGCCACCGCCCCGTGTCCCGTAACACGCCACCGAACACCGCACCGGAGGTCCCCCACGGCGTCGGGCACGTCCCGCCGGCCCCGCCCGAGCGAACCCCGCAGGCCCGCCAGACCGGCCGGACCGACCGGACCCGCCAGACCGACCGGACCCGCCACGCGGCGGGACCGGCCGCCCCCGGCGTCAGCGGACGGCGGACTTCAGGGGGACCGACGGGTCGGCCGCGCGGGACCGGTCCAGGTGGGCGCCCTGTTCGATGAGCTTGCGGCCCTGGGTGAGGTCGCGCGGGCGGCCGACCGCGAGCAGGGCGCGCAGCGCCCCCTCACGCAGCCAGCACACACTCCAGGCGGCGCTGGTCGGGTCGCCGCGCCACACCAGGGTGTCCGCGTCCGTGTGGTGTCCCGCGTACTGCACGAACCGGCCGAACTGCTCGGACCAGAAGTACGGCACCGGGTCGTAGACCGGCCCCGTGAAGTGCGCGGCCTCGCCGCCGACGATGTGCGCCGCGACCGTGCGCGGCCCCTGGAGCGCGTTGTCCCAGTGGTGGACGAGCAGCCGCTGGCCGTAGCGGGCCGAAGGGAACGAGACGCAGTCGCCGACCGCGTACACGTCCGGGGCCGAGGTGCGCAGGGCCTGGTCGGCGAGGACGGAGCCGTCCGGCGCGAGGGCGATGCCCGAGCCCGCCAGCCACCCCGTCGCCGGCCGGGCGCCGATGCCCACCACCACGGCCTCGGCCGGCAGCCGGGTGCCGTCGGCGAGCGCGACGGAGCCGGGCTCCACCGCCGCCACCCGCGCCCCCGTGCGCAGCACGGCGCCGCTGTCGGCGTACCAGCCGACCATGTGCGCGGCCACCTCGGCCGGCAGCGCGCCCGCCAGCGGGCGGTCGGCGGCCTCGACGACGGTGACCGCGCAGCCCGCCTCGCGGGCGGCGGTCGCGAACTCGGCGCCGATCCAGCCCGCTCCCACCACGACGATGTCGTGCCGCGCCGCGAGCACCGGCTGGAGCCGCACCGCGTCGTCCAGGGTGCGCAGCAGGTGTACGCCGGGGACGCCCTCGCCGCCGGGCAGGGCGACGGGTTCGGCGCCGGTCGCGATGACCAGGTGGCCGTACGCGACGGTGCCGGCGTCGGTGTGGACCAGGCGTCGGTCCGGGTCGACCCCGGCCACCCAGCTCCCCAGCCGCAGGTCGATGCCGAGCGCGGCGAAGTCCACGTCGAAGGCGGAGCCCTCGGCCTTGCCGAGCAGGACCGCCTTGGACAGCGGCGGCCGGTCGTACGGCTGGTGGGGTTCGCCCCCGAGCAGGGTGATGGTGCCGGTCCAGCCCTGCTCACGCAGGGCGACCGCGGTCTGGACCCCGGCCATCCCGGCCCCGACGATCACGACCCTGCGGTCGTCGCCGCTCGGGTCACCGGTCACGCCGTCGCCCTCGCCGCCGCTGCGCGTCTCCTCGGTGTCCTCGCTCACGCGATCACTGTAGGGCGACGCGTGTCGCGGGCCGCAGCGCCGTGCGGAGAGATCTCCGACACAAGGTCACACGCCGTGACGCCACCCGCCCACGCGCCGGGCGCGCGATCGGTGCCCCGGCCACGGGTTGACAGACCGCTCCGTTCCGGGGCCGCCACCGCCGTACTAGGGTGGCGGGTGCACACCACTCGCGGGAGCCCGGACGCACCGGGCTGAGAGGGGGGCTGGCGGCCCCCGACCGTACGAACCTGATCCGGGTCATTCCGGCGAAGGGAGGGGCTGGACGCCCATGCACGCGTCTGCCGAAGTCGGGGCCACCACGGTCGCCCCCGCACACCACACCCCCCACACCACCGGACGACGCCCGCGCCCGAGGCGGTGCGCCGCGCGGCCCACCACACGGCACCACCCGCGCACCGGCCGACCGCCCGCGCACCGGCCGTCCGCCGGGCGACCGGCCACGCACCACCTGTCGCACGTCGCACACCGGACCACGCACCACCGTCCCCACACCGAGCGGCCGAGCGTGCGCGAGGACGCGTCCGGCCGCGGCGGGCGGCGGTTCACGGAGCGGGCCGCCGCGCGGACGGGTACGGGACCCGGGCCCGTCCGGCGGGGCCCGGGGCGCGCGCCGGCGCCGTGGGGGGTGGCATGAGGGCCGCGGATCGCACCGCCGTCGCGGGCCGGGCCCCGGCCGTGGCCAGGGTCGTCCCCGCGCACGGGACGGCGGGAGCCGGGACGTGCGGGGCCGTGCCAGGGTCGGCGGGGGCCGGGGAGGCCCGCGACGCGACGGGAGTCGAAGCGTCCGGCGCCGGCGGCGCGCTGACCGCCGGAGGTCGGGGCGCGGCGGAACCGGCCGCGCCGGTCGCCGCGCCGCGCGGCGCCGACACCCGCGCCGGTATCGACTCCGACGTGCGCTGTGACGTGCTGGTCGTCGGCGGCGGGATCATCGGCCTGGTGACCGCGTGGCGCGCGGCCCAGCGCGGGTTGCGTACCGTGCTGGCCGATCCGGCGCCCGGTGGCGGGGCCGCCCGGGTCGCGGCCGGCATGCTCGCCGCCGTCACCGAGACGCACTTCGGCGAGGAGAGGCTGCTCGACCTGAACCTGGCCTCGGCGCGCCGCTACCCCGACTTCGTCACCGAGCTCACCGAGGCCAGCGGCCAGCCCACCGGCTACCGCGCCTGCGGCACCCTGGCCGTCGCGCTCGACAGCGACGACCGCGCCCAACTCCGTGACCTGCACGCCCTCCAGCAGCGCTGCGGGCTGGACGCGCGGTGGCTGACCGGGCGCGAGTGCCGCCGCCTGGAGCCGCTGCTCGCGCCGGGCGTACGCGGTGGCGTATGGGTGGCCGGCGACCACCAGATCGACCCGCGCCTGCTCGCCACCGCCCTGCTGACCGCCTGCCGGCGCGCCGGTGTCGACTTCCGGCACTCCTGGGCGCGGCGGCTGACACTGACCGGGACGCCGCCCGAGACGCCGCCCGGGAGCGAGACCGGTCGCGGGTCCGGCAGCGGGTCCGGGGCCTGGCCCGGGGACGGGAGCGCGTCCGGCGGGGGCGGCTGGCCAGGCGGCGCGGAGCACGTCGCCGACGGGGCCGGCGTCGCGGACGCCGGGGCTGACCAGCGCGCGACGGGCGCCGTGCTCGCCGACGGCACCCGGGTCGCGGCGGATCGGGTCGTGCTCGCGGGCGGCAGCCTCAGCGGCCGGCTCGCCGGGCTGCCGGCGTACGCGGTGCCGCCGGTGCGCCCCGTCAAGGGGCAGGTGCTGCGCCTGCGCGTGCCGGCCGCCCTGGCCGCCGCCGGCCCGTTCCTCTCGCGCACCGTACGGGCCGTGGTGCGCGGCGGGCACGTCTATCTCGTCCCCCGCGAGAACGGCGAGCTCATCGTCGGCGCGACCACCGAGGAGCTCGGCTGGGACACCGCGGTCACCGCCGGCGGCCTGTACGAACTGCTGCGGGACGCGCACGAGGTGCTGCCTGGCAGCAGCGAACTGGAGCTCGTGGAAACCATGGCCGGGCTGCGTCCCGGCTCGCCCGACAACGCGCCGCTGCTGGGCCCGAGCCGACTACCCGGCCTGGTCCTGGCCACCGGCCACCACCGCAACGGCGTGTTGCTGACCCCGGTGACCGGCGACGTCCTGGCCGAGGTGCTGACCACGGGCGAACTGCCCGCGTACGCCCGGGCGTTCACGCCCCAGCGCTACGCCCCGACGGCGCCCGCGCCGCCGACGCCCGCCCCGACGGCGCACCCGCCCACCGCCCCGGACCCGCACGCCGGTCGCGCGACCAGCGCGGCCGGCGCACCGCCCGGTGACGGGTCCGTCCGTGCCGAGCCCGCACCGCGCACCGGCAGCACGAGCACGTCACCGCTCGCGCGCCCCGCGCCGGCCGTGCCCACCGGGCCCGCGCCGGCCCCGGCGCGCGGGCGGACCGCCCCGCCCGCCCGGCCGACCGACGTACCCAGGAGAAGCACGCCATGACCGTCTCCGTTCCCCTCACCGTCTCCGTCAACGGCGAGCCCCGGCAGGTGCCCGAGGGCATCACGCTCGACCAGCTCGTCGCCACGCTGACCACCGCGCCGGGCGGCGTCGCCGCCGCCGTCAACGAGACGGTCGTCCCGCGCGGGCAGTGGCCCGCCACCGCGCTGTCCGCCCAGGACCGCGTCGAGGTGCTCACCGCCGTACAGGGAGGCTGATCCGTCCCTCATGTCCCACCCCGCCCTCGACCAGCACCAGCCCCTCCCCGCCCCGCCGGGCACCGGTGCCCCGCCCGGCTCCCCGGACACGTCCCACCTATCCGGAGCGCCGGCCGCCGACGGCCCGTACGACCCGGCCGGCGCACCCGCCACCACCGGCACGCCCGCCGCGCCCGGCGTGACCGGGTTCCTGCCCGTCGCCGACCCGCTGCGGATCGGCGACCGGGAGTTCGCCTCCCGGCTGATCATGGGCACCGGTGGGGCGCCCAGCCTGGAGATCCTGGAGCGCGCGCTGATCGCCTCCGGGACCCAGCTCACCACCGTCGCGATGCGCCGCCTGAACCCGAGTGTGCAGGGCTCCGTCCTGTCCGTGCTCGACCGGCTGGGCATCCAGGTGCTGCCGAACACCGCGGGCTGCTTCACCGCCGGCGAGGCGGTGCTCACGGCCCGCCTCGCGCGCGAGGCGCTGGGCACGGAGTGGGTCAAGCTGGAGGTGGTGGCTGACGAGCGCACGCTGCTGCCCGATCCCATCGAACTGCTGGACGCGGCCGAGACGCTGGTGGACGACGGGTTCACCGTGCTGCCGTACACCAACGACGACCCGGTGCTGGCGCGGAGGCTGGAGGACGTGGGCTGCGCGGCGATCATGCCGCTCGGCTCTCCCATCGGCTCCGGGCTGGGCATCCGTAACCCGCACAACTTCGAGCTCATCGCCGAGCGGGCGGGGGTGCCGGTGATCCTCGACGCGGGCGCCGGCACCGCCTCCGACGTCGCGCTCGCGATGGAGCTGGGCTGTACGGCCGTCATGCTGGCCTCGGCGGTGACCCGCGCGCAGGAGCCCGAGCTGATGGCCGAGGCGATGCGGTACGCGGTCGCGGCCGGCCGGCTGGCCAGTCGCGCGGGGCGTATCCCACGCCGGCACTTCGCGCGGGCGTCCTCCCCCACCGAGGGCCGGGCGGACTTCGATCCGGAGCGGCCCGCGTTCGACTAGCGACCCGGACGGCGGGCCCGGCGCCCACCGGCGGCGCCGGGCCGGCCGCGCGCTGTCGGCCGGGCGCTGACGGTCACCGTTCGGCTTCAGTCGCCGCCGGTGGCGACGCTGGTGAGTTCGCGTGTCGTGCCCGGCTCGTAGACTTCCCTGTCGTGGATACGACCCTGCAGGACCCGCTCGTCGGGCAGGTACTCGACGGCCGCTACCGGATCGAGGCGCGGATCGCCGTCGGCGGCATGGCGACGGTCTACCGGGCCGTCGACACCCGGCTGGACCGCGTGCTCGCGCTCAAGGTGATGCATCCGACGCTGGCCACCGACGACGCGTTCGTCGAGCGGTTCATCCGGGAGGCCAAGTCCGTGGCCCGGCTCGACCACCCCAACGTGGTGGGCGTCTTCGACCAGGGCACCGACGGCACGTACGTCTACCTCGCGATGGAGTACGTGGCCGGGTGCACCCTGCGCGACGTCCTGCGCGAGCGCGGGGCCCTCCAGCCACGCATCGCCCTGGACGTCGCGGAGCCGATCCTGGCTGCCCTGGGCGCCGCGCACCTGGCCGGGCTCGTGCACCGCGACATGAAGCCGGAGAACGTGCTGATCGGCGACGACGGCCGGGTCAAGGTCGCCGACTTCGGGCTGGTGCGCACGCTGGACGCGGCGACGAACACCTCCACCGGCGCGGTCCTCGGCACCGTCTCCTACCTGGCCCCCGAGCAGATCGAGCACGGCACGGCCGACACCCGCGCGGACGTGTACGCCTGCGGCGTGGTCCTGTACGAGATGCTGACCGGCGCCAAGCCGCACACCGGCACCACCCCGGCGCAGGTGCTCTACCAGCAGTTGCACGAGGACGTGCCGCCCCCCTCGCGCGGCGTTCCCGGCCTCGCGCCCGAGCTGGACGAGCTGGTGGCCGGCGCGACCGCGCGCGACCCCGAGCTACGCCCGGCCGGCGCCGTGGAGCTGCTGGGCCTGCTGCGCACCGCCCGCTCGGGCCTGACCGACGCGCAGCTCGACGTCGCGCCGCCCCGGGCCAAGGCCGGCACGCTGGACGCCCCGGTGCCACGCAAGGGCAGCGGCCCCGAGGACCGTACGAGCGTGATCCCCCGGGCCGCCGCCGCGCGGGCCGCGCACACCCGGCGCCAGCCGACGCCGCTTCCCGAGCCGGGCGGGGCCGACGACTCCGGGACGACCAGCCACACCCGCGTGCTGCGCCCCCGACTGCTGCCCGAACGCCCGGTCAACGACGAGGCCCCGCCCCGGGCTCCGCGCCGCCGGCCGGGCGGGCTGCGCATGCCGCGCCGGCCGATCCTGATGTCGCTGACGGCGCTGCTGCTGGTCTTCGGTATCGGGCTCGGTGTCTGGTACATCAACTCCGGCCAGTTCACGCACGTGCCGGCGGTGCTGAGCATGGAGCAGGAGCAGGCCGAGAAGAAGGTCCGGGACGCGGGGCTGGACGTGCGGATCAAGCGCGACTTCAGTGACGTCGTGGACGAGGGGCGGGTCATCTCGACCCACCCGAAGAGCAACGCCCGCATCCGCAACACCGGCACGGTCACCCTCACCGTCTCGCGCGGCACGGAGACCGCCGAGGTGCCGAACGTGGCCGGCATGCCGCTGAAGGACGCCCGGAAGAAGATCGAGGACGCCGGGCTGAGCCTGGGCAAGGTGACCAGGCGGTTCAGCGAGGAGACGCGGCGCGGGGACGTGCTGGGCTCGGAGCCCAAGGCGGGCACGGAACGCCGCCCGGACTCGGCCGTCGCGGTCGTGGTGAGCAAGGGAGCGCCCGTCGACCTGCCGGACGTCGTCGGCGACACGTTGGAGGACGCCGAGAGCGAGCTGCGGGACGCCGGTCTGGAGGTCAGGGTCGCCGAGGAGCGGGTGTTCTCGGACGAGGACGAGGACAGCGTCGCCCTGCAGAACCCGCCCGGGGACTCGCGCGTGGCCGAGGGCGACACGATCACGCTGACCGTGTCCAAGGGTCAGGAGATGATCGAGGTGCCCGACGTCGAGGGCGACAGCCTCGACGACGCCAGGGAGAAGCTGGAGGACGTGGGCTTCGAGGTCGGCGTCAATCGCTTCTTCTTCGGCGACACGGTCTTCGACCAGTCGGTCGACGGCGGCGACGAGGCGCCGAAGGGCAGCAAGATCACTCTGCGGGTCCGCTGACACGGCGGACGTCGTCCGCCTCCGGCCCGCCGCGCGGCCGGTCCGGGTGGTCCACGCCACCCGGGCCGGCGCCCCGCGCGGCGGACCCGCCTGGCACCCTGGGTGGGTGAGCACGTCTGCCATCCGCACCCGCAATCCCGTCGGCGGTCACGTCCCCGTCGCCGGTGGGCTCGCCTCCGTGGGCCTGTCGTACGCCCGTGACCTGGGCGCCGAGACCGTCCAGGTCTTCGTCGCCAACCCGCGCGGCTGGGCGACGCCGTCCGGCGATCCGCGTCAGGACGAGGAGTTCCGCGCGGCGTGTGCCGCCGAGTCCCTTCCGGCGTACGTCCACGCCCCGTATCTGATCAACTTCGGCTCGCACACCGAGGCGACGGCCGAGAAGTCGGTGGACTCGCTGCGGCACTCGCTGCGCAGGGGCCGGGCCATCGGGGCGCTCGGGGTGGTCGTGCACACCGGTTCGGCCACCGGTGGCCGGCCGCGCGAGGTGGCGCTCGCGCAGGTCAGAGAGCGGATGCTGCCGTTGCTGGACGAGCTGACGCACGAGGACGACCCGTGGCTGCTGCTGGAGCCGACGGCGGGGCAGGGCGCGTCGCTGTGCGCGCTGGCCGAGGATCTGGGGCCCTACTTCGACGCGCTCGACCGGCACCCACGCCTTGGCGTGTGCCTGGACACCTGCCACGCGTTCGCCGCCGGACACGACATGGCGGCCCCGGGCGGCACCAAGGCCCTGCTGGACGAGCTGGTCGAGGTGGTGGGCCGGGGGCGGCTGAGGCTGATCCACGCGAACGACTCCCAGGACGTCGTGGGCGCCCACAGGGACCGGCACGCGAACATCGGCGCCGGGCACATCGGCGCCGACGCGTTCGGCGAGCTGTTCACCCATCCGGCCACCGACGGCGTGCCGCTGGTGATCGAGACGCCGGGCGGCAAGGAGGGGCACGCGGCGGACGTGGCCCGGCTCAAGGAGCTCCGCGCCGGCTGACGCGCGGCGAGCCCGGGCGGGGCCCCTCGGTCACAGCTCGGGGCCGTCGCCCGGCTCCTCCTGGTAGGAGTAGCGCTGCTCACGCCAGGGGTCGCCGAGGTTGTGGTAACCGCGCTCCTCCCAGAAACCGCGCCGGTCGGCCGTCATGTACTCCACGCCGCGCACCCATTTCGGGCCCTTCCACGCGTAGAGCTGGGGCACGACGAGACGGACCGGAAATCCGTGCTCGGCGGTCAGCGGTTCGCCGCCCTTGTGCGTGGCGAAAATCGTGCGCTCGGCAGCGAAATCCGCGAGGCGCAGATTCGAGCTGAATCCGTATTCCGCCCACACCATCACATGGGTGACGTCATCGGCCGGTGGAGCGAGTTCCAGGAACAGTCGGGCCGCTACGCCGCCCCACTCGGCGCCCAGCATGCTGAACTTCGTCACGCAGTGCATATCGGCTTCGACGGTGGAGTACGGAAGGGCCGCGAATTCCTCGTGGTTCCAGCAGTGCTTGTCCCCGTCGGCGGTCGCGCCGAATACCCGAAACTCCCAGCGGTCAGGGCGAAACCTGGGCACCGGGCCGTAGTGGGTGACCGGCCAGCCCCGTTGGAGCCGTTGTCCCGGAGGTAGCTGTCCCTGCTCCCCTTCACGGCTTTCCGGCTGACCCATGCCTCCATGGTGTCAGACCGTGGGGTGTGCTCGTGACCAGCGGCTCTGCTATTCGGGCAACTCATACTAAGCATGCACTTACTGGACGGTGTCGCCGGCGCGGTGCGAGGATGCGCGCGAACTCCCGTTCCCGCTTGGATTGGAAGGAGTCTCTGCGATGCAGGGCGACCCCGAGGTCATCGAATTTCTCAACGAGCAGCTCACCGGTGAGCTCACCGCGATCAACCAGTACTTCCTGCACGCGAAAATGCAGGAGAACTTCGGCTGGACCAAGCTCGCGAAGTACACCCGCCACGAGTCGTTCGACGAGATGAAGCACGCCGAGGTGCTGACCGACCGGATTCTGTTCCTGGAGGGCCTGCCCAACTACCAACGACTGTTCCACGTCCGGGTGGGACAGACGGTGACCGAGATGTTCCAGGCCGACCGCCAGGTCGAAGTGGAGGCGATCGACCGCCTGCGCCGGGGCATTGAGGTCATGCGGGCCAAGGGCGACATCACCTCGGCGAACATCTTCGAGAGCATCCTCGAAGACGAGGAACAGCACATCGACTATCTCGACACGCAGCTTGAGCTGATCGAGAAACTGGGTGAGCCGCTGTACATCGCCCAGCTCATCGAGCAGCCGGACAGCTAGGTCGCCCCGGCCCGGGACTCGCGCCGCCACCGACGGCGCGGACACCCCGGCACGCCCGACGGAAGGCCGGAGCCCGTGGCGTCAGGCCGCCTCGGCGGCCGGCAGGGGCTCGGGCACGGCGGGCTGCTCCGCGGCCAGCGCGGTGGCCGCGCCGTCCGCGCCGAGCTGGTCGAGGACCGCGCGCCGGGGGCATCCCGCGCCCCGCCCGAGAAGCGCCTGGATCCGGCGTACACAGGAGCCGCAGTCGGTGCCCGCCTTGCTGGCGGAGGCTATCTGGCGAGGGGTGCACGCACCGCTCTCGGCATGCGCCCGCACCTGCTGCTCGGTGATGCCGAAGCATGAGCAGACGTACACGCGGTCACCCCCGGACGGGATTGATAGGGAAACCTCATCGTCATTGATCGCTGAGGTTACCCTTACCTTACCCGGCACCCGACGGGGATAACAGTCGGGGTCACGGCAGTGGGGGGGGGGGGGGGGCGGCCCCCCCCCCCCCCCCCGGGGGGCGGCGCCCGGGCGGAGGGCGGGGGCAGCGAGAGCCGCCCGGAAAACCCCGGGCCACAGAAGG